>NZ_DCEN01000041.1:47377-49318 GCF_002316955.1 Proteiniphilum sp. UBA1028 | reverse complement strand
AAGTTGGACAAACGGGTAGGGAATCTGAAACTGGAGCTGATCTTCAGCAATTTTTAAATCACGGACGGGCTCTGTTTTGGTGGACAAAGTGGGGCCTGCCAGCATCGGGCAGATGCCTCGCGTAAGGCCTGTTCAACAAAGTGTATAATAAGCTGATATGAGCTATTTCCTATTTATATTCTTCGCGTGTTTTACATCGGCTTCCTCTTTGCCAACGCTGTCAATGGCAGGAGGAAACGATTTTCCTGGCGCAGAAAGATGGGTAAATGAATCGACAAACATTGGTGGTTTTCTGCAAATTTCTTACGACAACCTGTTTTCTTCCCAAGTTGGAGAACCACAGGGATACTCTTCCAACGCCACTAAAAAAACGAAAAGCATCATAGGTGCTTTTTTTGTGGTCCTGGTCATTGTCATGCTTGCTTTGATTCCCAAAGGATTGCTGATTTATTTCGTTTGGCGTAAGTCCCGGAATCAAAAACAGGCAGACCATGCAGAAGCAGCTATCGCTGTTCACCCGGAACCAAAACTTGACCTTTATTTTGAAGAGATGCGCGAGCTTGCCATAAAAAATGATCCCCTATTCCTGAAGCGATTCACGGAAGTGTACCCTGATTTTACGCGGCGTCTCCTGCACAAACACCCCCAGCTGTCGAAATCCGAATTATCGCTCTGTGCGATGATCTTCCTGAACTTCTCTTCAAAAGAAATTGCAGAATATACTTTTATTCAACACCGCTCGGTACAAACCAACAGAAGCCGCTTACGAAAAAAAATGCGCCTCTCTTCCCACACGGATCTCTACAGATATATCAAATCTTTTGCCTGATTCTGAAACCATCCGACCCAATATGACATCCTTTTCCATTGAAGGAGTTTTTTTCACACCCTGAATGACGAATGGAATTATATTCCCGAAAATACTCTCCGTGCGCAGCCGATAAATTTCAAAAGGGCATAAAAACAATGTATCACATCCTCTCTGCTGATTATCTGTGTATTAAATTCCAACACTATACAATTGTAGTACCCCTGTAGGGCCTGCTTTGGACTTTTTCGCACCAAATGTAGTACCTGTTGTAGGAGGTGTATCGCACCTCTGACGTACCTGTTTTATTAAAATATAAACTTTATGTTGCGAAATTTGTACCGCTTTTTTAGAAAAGCATTATCTACTTTTCTTGATGTTCAATTTTGTCCTCATTCGCTGAAAGTTTTGTGATGCATGACGCACATAATTTGCTGATGTTTATAAAATACACGTCATGCTGAATCGGGATTTACAGTGATTGGGGACATTTTGATTTGTAAAGAATAAATTTACATTACAATAAACACAAAAAACAAATTTATGACAACAAATGAGAATGGGCTGAAAAAGCAACGTGAGATCAACTCCGTTAAAAAGAAAAAACAATCAAAAGGGCTTTCTTCAGGTTTGGTGATTGCGCTCTCTTTCGTGGTAGCGCTTTCGATATTCCAATTCGTTTTTGGAAATCCGGACAACTTTATCGGAGGGAACAGAGACAATCTTCCGTTGCAAGGAAACCTGCTGGGTACGATCTACAAAGGCGGGTTTGTGATTCCTGTAATCATGACCATGCTTATATCGGTAATCGTACTGAGTATCGAACGCCTGATTGCAATTGCCAGATGCAAGGGCAAGGGCGACTTAACCGTTTTTGTAACAACCATCAAAGAAAAACTTGCTCACGATGATATTCAGGGTGCACGAACTCTTTGTGACCAACAGAAGGGATCGGTTGCTGCCGTGATCAATGCAGGACTCGACATGTACGAACTGATGCTGAAAGACAATACAGGCTTAACGAAAGAACAAAAGGCGGCCAACATCAGCGAAAAAATTGACGAAGCAACCGCATTGGAACTCCCCATGATGAATCAAAACCTTCCCGTAATCGCAACCTTCTCTAACCTGGG
>NZ_DCEN01000041.1:43805-47172 GCF_002316955.1 Proteiniphilum sp. UBA1028 | reverse complement strand
GGCGGAACCGATTCTGCTGCACTTTCGGTAGGTATTTCCGAGGCACTTGTCAATACGGCTTTCGGTATTCTTACGGGAGCGATTGCCATTATATCCTATAACTATTTCACGGCAAAGATCGACAACATCACCTATGCCATCGACGAAATAGGTTTCTCTATTGTAAATGTCTTTCAATCGAGACATTCCTAAAAATTTAAACAGATGGCCAGACCAACATTACCAAAAAGAGATACGTGGATCGACATGACGCCCATGAGCGACGTGATGGTACTGCTGCTCACATTCTTCATGCTGACCTCTACCTTCCTGAAACCGGAACCGGTGACGGTGAACACCCCCATGTCGGTATCCGAGATAAAGATCCCCGAGAAGAACGTCTTCTCGGTATTGATCTCGCCGCAGGGTCAGGTGTTCCTGGACCTGGACAATCCGGACGACAGAATATCGGTATTGGAAAAAATGGCAGTAGACTACAACATCTCTTTGACTGAAAAGGAAAAACATGACTTCAGCATCGCCACCTCGTTCGGGGTGCCCATGCAAAATTTCAAGGAATTCATGAGCTTGCCTTTGGAAAAGCAAAACGAACTATTGCCCAATTACGGGATTCCGACAGACAGCCTGAACAATCAGTTTAAAGGTTGGGTGCAGGCTGCCCGGGAGGTAAAAGGAAAGGATATGATCATTGCCATCAAAGCCGACCAATCAACTCCATATACGAATATTAAAAATGTAATGTCCTCATTACAGGATCTTCGGGAGAACAGATATAATCTGATTACGTCGCTGCGTGAAGTAAGTGAGGAAGATAGACTGGGTAACTTATAATATGGATATTCAATTAAATGCAAGTAATACAATATGGCAAATAAGAAAGGGAAGAAAAAGGGCGAAATGAAGAAAGCCGACACCAGGGTAAACTTTACCCCTCTGGTCGATATGATCATGCTGTTGCTCACCTTCTTCATGCTTGCCACGACGCTCAGTAAGCCCCAGACAATGGAGATCAGTATGCCTGCGAAAGATAAGGTGACAGTGGAGGAGCAAAACGAAGTAAAGGCCTCCGAAGCATTTACCATCTATCTGGGTGCAGAGCACAAGGTGTATTATTACGAAGGATTACCCAATATAGAAGAACCTGACTACCTGAAGGAAACAGATTTTTCGGCAAATGGCCTTCGTTCCATCCTGATCGAAAAAAACAGAAACATCGTACAGCAGGTCAGAGAACTGGAGAACAGAAAATCGTTACTGCAGATTAGCAAAGAGGAGTACAACGAGCAAATATCGGCATTAAAAAACAGCAAAGGATCACCGGTGGTAATCATCAAACCCCTTGAAAGTTCTACGTACAGCGATATGATTGCGGCTTTGGACGAAATGCTGATCACCAGCGTCGGTAAATACGCGATCGTGGATATCAACGATGACGACAAGACCATGTTGCGGAATTCAAATTTCCCCATCAACTGATCCCGGCTCATCAGACAAATACAATAAAAGAAGAAATGGCAAAGAACATTAATTTAACGTCACAGGAATGGATTGATCTGATATTTGAGGGCAAAAATAAAAGTTACGGTGCCTACAGACTCCGGCAATCTTCCGGAAAAAGACACCTCTATGCTTTTATCGTTGTCGTCATCGCTACAATTTTGTTATTTGTTGCAATGTCTCTGATTACAACCTATCAGACGCAAAAGAAATCAAAGGAGGCGATGACGCAGGTAACCGAACTATCCAACATTCAGTTGGAACAGCCCAAGGTACCGGAAGAGAACATCATTCAACAATATATTGCTCCCCCGGTGGAGTTGAAAAGCACCATTAAATTCACTCCGCCCGTCATCAAGAAAGATGAGGAAGTAAGAGAGGATGCCGAAATGAAAACCCAGGAATTTCTGACAGAATCCAATCTGGCAATTTCTGTGGCAGACGTAAAGGGAACCAACGAAGAAACAGGTGTGGACATTGCTACTCTGCAAGATCATAAAGTCATTGTGGCCGCCGAGCCGGAAGAAAAGATCTTTGAAGTGGTGGAACAACCCGCTTCCTTTCCGGGAGGACACGCCGCACTGATGGAATGGCTGGGTGAAAACATCAAATATCCGGTCATTGCGCAGGAGAACGGCATACAGGGCCGCGTGATCATCCAGTTCGTGGTAGGGAGAGACGGCACCATTGACGATATCAACGTGGTCAGGGGGGTCGACCCCAGCCTGGATCGCGAGGCAGTACGGCTGGTAGGCGCCATGCCAAAATGGATACCGGGCAAACAGGGGGGGACAGCGGTGAAGGTAAGATTTACATTGCCCATCGTATTTAGACTGCAGAATTGATTGCATAAGGAGGGGTAACCCTCCTTCTATCCGTTTTATACAGGTGAAAGAAATGAATATCAGAAAAGTTATCTTCCTGCTTCTCGCTCCATTTATTGTGCTCTCCTGCAATAAAAAGAAAGAGGGAAATACAATGAACAGCGGCTATATCAAAATTGCCGTTGATCAGACGATGGCACCCACCATACAGGCAGCAATTAACCTGTTTGAAAGCGAAAACGAAGCCATCGTTGAACCATTGTATACCTCCGAGCGGGAAGCCCTTGACCTGCTGAGGGCCGACTCGGTGAGACTGGCTGTGACTGCCCGACGGCTGACAACGGCAGAGCGGAATTATTTCTATGAACAGAAATATCAGCCGGAGGAGATCAGAATTGCCCTGGATGCCATCGCATTGATCGTACATCCTTCCAATCCCGACTCCATCATCAACGTACAAAATGTGAAACGGATTCTCACCGGAGAGGCGAAGCAATGGAACGAGATCTACCCCGGCTCGGGACTGGGAAATATCCAGGTAATATTCGACAACACCAATTCAAGCATTGTCCGCTACGCAAATGATTCCATCTGCCGGGACAAGCCCCTCTCGAGCGATCTGAATGCGCTGAATCTGAACGAGGAGGTGGTGGAATATGTCTCTCAAAACCCCGGATCCCTGGGACTCATTGGTGTAAATCTCATCAGTGACCCCAACGACAGCACGGTAGTGGAACTCACCACAAAAGTGAAGGTGATGAGGGTTACGTGGAATGGACATCCCGACAGGTTCAATGCAGTACAACCCTACCAGTACTATATTTATACGGGACAATACCCGTTTATCAGGGAGATCTATGTCATTCTGAACGATCCCCGGGGAGAACTACCCAAGGGGTTTACCCGTTTTCTGATCTCGGACAGGGGACAACGGATCATTCTCAGGTCGGGATTGCTTCCCTCGGTGATGCCGGTAAATGCCGTAAAAATAAGGGACTGAGATACCGGATTTCAAAAACAGGAACTCAATAAAAGAATTTAGATAA
>NZ_DCEN01000041.1:16626-43614 GCF_002316955.1 Proteiniphilum sp. UBA1028 | reverse complement strand
ATGAGCGTATCCTTCCTTTGTGCACAGGACAGAAAGGGGATCGATTTCTACGAAGCAGGTGATTATTCCGCAGCGAAATCTTTTTTATTAAAGAATGGCGCTACCGATGCGGCCAGCCATTTCTATCTGGGAGATATTTATTTCAAGGAAAAGAAAACCGATTCGGCACAATACTATTTCCAGAAAGGGCTGGAAATTGATCCAGAGAGCTTGTACAACAAGATCGGGCTGGCCAAAGTGCTCCTGGCTAAGACAGGGTCGGCAGACGAGCTGAACAAAATTGCCGGAGAGAAGAAAAACAGAAAAAATGGTACCGTGTTGGCCCTGATTGCGGAAGCATACATGGACAACGGGAAGACAAAAGAAGCCCTGGCACAGGTAGATCAAGCCATAAAAACAGACAGTAAAAATCCAAAACCCTACCTGCTGAAGGGCGATATTATAGCTTCACAGGGAGACACCGGCGAGGCAGCTACATTGTATGAAAATGCACGCTATTTTGATGCAAGCTACAAACCAGCCTATGTAAAACTGGCACGACTGTATGAAAACATCAAGACGCAAGTTGCTCTCGACTACCTGAAACAAGTTATCGAACTGGATCCCTCATATGTTCCGGGGCAATTCGCCTATAGCCAGATTAATTACAGGAAAGGGTTTTATCCGGAATCACTGAATGCCTTTAAAAAGTATCTAGCTTTGGTGGAGCCCGATGCAAAGGATTACGAACGATACGCTACTACACTGTACTTCAACAAGATGTATAAGGAAGCGATTGAAGCGATTGAAAAAGCGCCCGACAACCTTGTAATGGACCGCCTGAAGACTTATGCTTTTTTTGAATTGGGCGAGTATGTAGCGGCGCTTGAAAGCGCGACTAAATTCTTCGGGAAATACGACAAACGTGACTTCATTACGCAGGACTACACCTACTATGCACAAATATTGAACCAAAATAAAAAATTTGCCGAGGCGGCTGATGCCTATATCGAAGCCTACAAGAGAGACGACCACAAAATGGAGTATCTACAGGAGGCAGCAAAAGCATACGAAAAAGCGGGCGACTACGACCATGCCATCCAGTATTACCGGATGATACTTGAAAATCATCCGGAACCCTCTCTGGCTGATTATTACTTATTGGGCGCCGCCTATTATTCAGCCGGAACAGCCACCAGCATCCTTTCGGATGATCCGAAACAGGACCAGTTCAAAAAAAGAGATTATTTGATTGAAGCCGACAAAACATTCAGCACCATGATCGATCATTTTCCCGACCATTATCTGGGATATCTGATGCGTGCTCGTGCCAACTTCGCACTGGATCCGCAGGCGGAAGAGGGTCTTGCAGTACCCTATTACACGAAAGCACTGGAAATGATGCTGCCGGATGTCGAAAAGCGTAAAAACGACATTCTGGAGTCCTATCGTTATCTTGGATTCTATCATCTGGGCAAGAACGATGTGCCACAGGCGAAGCATTTCTGGAACAAGGTGCTTGAATATGATCCCGCCGACGAAACAGCGCTGCAGGTTATCAAGAGTTTAAGTAAGTAAATCATTTATGACAGATAGCACTTTTTTTGTTGTCGCTCTCCTGGCAGGAATCATACTGGTTGCAGGAGGGCTGGGGTTGGCATTGCTGATCTCGCCGAAGTCACTCAATTTTCAGAAAGGAGAGCCCTACGAGTGCGGACTCCCTACACACGGCACATCGTGGATGCAATTCAGGGTAGGCTATTATTTATATGCCATCCTCTTTCTGATGTTCGACGTGGAGATTATTTTTTTGTTCCCGTGGGCTACTGTTGTCCGTAGTTTAGGGATGACGGGGCTTATCAGTATTCTCATATTTATTGCAATTCTGAGCCTGGGCCTCGCCTATGCATGGAAAAAAGGAGTTTTGGAATGGAAGTCAAAGATATCAAAATAAAAGCGTTTCCGGCCGAAGAGTTCAAGGATAATGAAACCCTTCAGCAATATATTGACGCGTTAAAAAAGGAGGGTGGCAGCGTGATTGTCGGCAAGCTCGATCAACTGATCGACTGGGGTCGTGCCAATTCACTTTGGCCACTCGCTTTTGCCACCAGCTGCTGTGGAATTGAGTTTATGGCAGCTGCCTCCGCGCATTACGACCTTTCCCGCTTCGGGATGGAGGTCACCCGAAACAGTCCCCGCCAGGCCGATGTGATGGTGGTGGCAGGAACCATCGTGAACAAAATGGCACCGCTGCTCCGCAGGGTGTACGACCAGATGGCAGAGCCAAAATATGTGGTGGCTATGGGGGCCTGTGCCATTTCGGGAGGGCCTTTTGTGAACTCCTACAACGTGGTGAAAGGCGTGGAGCAGATTATTCCGGTCGACATTTATATCCCGGGATGCCCCCCACGGCCCGAGTCCTTGTTCTACGGGCTGCTGCAGCTACAACGGAAAGTGAAGGTAGAGCGATTTTTCGGCAACAAGCGGATCAAAAGAAATTATCGGCCCGAAACGCTGATTCACCCGGAAACAGGAGAATCCATTGATCCGCAAATTGATTTCGATAATGAATAATTCCACGAAACCGACAGATCAATGAGAGATATTACACACATTATACGACAGGCAGCAGAGGATGCGCAGATAGAGGAACGGCAAAAGCTTACTGTCACCGTAAAGCCCCGACAGCTGCATCCGGTAGTGGAGGCACTGTACCGGAACAAAGAGCTACCTTTCGACTATCTGGTAAGCCTTACGGGAATGGATTGGGGAGAAACGCTGGGAGTGATTTACCAGTTCTCTTCCTCCGCCGATCTTACACAGGAAGTAGTTATCATGACCGCTACTGCCGATCGCGAAGATCCGTTGTTGTATTCCATCACCGATCTCTATGAGACGGCTCACCTGAACGAACGGGAAGTGTATGCCCTGTTTGGCATTCGCTTTATCAACAACCCCGACATGCGTCGCTTTCTGTTGAACGATCAGTGGAAAGGTTTTCCCTTCCGCAAGGATTATAGTCACGATACTGGGTTAAATCCGGTGACCGTAATCAGCAGCGAGATCGTGGACGTTGCTCCCTGCATCAGGGAGACGGCCGACGGAAAGCTGATAGAAGAAAACAACCCGGTGTTCGACGAGGAAGACTATATCGTGAACATTGGCCCCCAGCACCCCTCCACACACGGAGTGATGCATTTCAGGACATCGCTCGACGGAGAGATCGTGAAAAAGGTAGATGTCCACAGCGGGTATATCCACCGGGGAATTGAAAAACTGTGCGAAAGCATGACCTACCCGCAGATGCTGCACCTGACCGACCGTCTCGACTATCTGTCGGCCAACATCAACCGTCATGCCCTGTGCATGTGCATTGAGAAAGCAGCAGAAATAGAAGTCCCCGGGCGGGCACAGTATATCCGTACCATCATGGATGAACTGCAGCGCATCAGTTCCCACCTCCTTGCCTGGGCCTGCCAGTGTAACGACCTGGGAGCCACCACCGCATTTATCTATGGTATGCGCGAAAGAGAGCACGTGCTCGACATCTTCGATAAAACTTGTGGCGGCCGGCTCATCGTCAACCAGAACGTGGTGGGTGGAATCATGTTCGACATTTATCCGGATTTCCGGAAAGATGTGAACGTATTCATTCCCTACATGCGAAAGAGGTTGAAGGAATACGACGATTTCTTCTCACACAACCCCATCGCATTGGGACGGATGAAGCATATCGGCTACCTAAGCAGGGAGGATGCCATCAGCTACGGTGTCACGGGACCGGCCGGGAGAGCCTCGGGATGGTCGTGCGATGTGCGCAAATACAAACCCTACGCCCTCTATGACCGGGTGGAGTTCAACGAAGTGATGCGTACCGAAGGAGATTCGTATGCCCGCTACCAGAACAGGCTCGACGAAATAGCGCAGTCGCTTCATATCATAGAACAGCTGATCGACAACATTCCCGAAGGAGAGGTGTGTGCCAAAACAAAACCGGTGATCCGCCTTCCACAGGGACAATTCTTCCAGAGCGTGGAAACAGGAAAAGGCGAGTTCGGGGTCTTCGTTGAAAGTCGTGGCGACAAAACACCCTACCGGGTGAAATTCCGCTCCCCCTCCCTGTCGGCCGTTTCGGTGATGCCACTGATCTGCCGGGATGCTTTTCTCTCGGACCTGATCGGCATTGCGGGATCGATGGATTTCGTCATTCCCGACATCGACCGATAGTAAGTATTCAACACTAAAAGGAAACCAATGCAATTGAAAACGATGCTATTCTATTCACACCCCCTGGAACTGACCAGAATTCTTGAGGCGATTGACACTTTCTTACGGATCCACCTTTCCCCGGGGCTGGCTACCTTGGCCGAGGGCATACTCGTGGGGCTGCTTCTGCTCGCTACGTACGCCATGATTGCTCTGGCACTGATATACATTGAACGAAAGGTGGCCGCTTCCTTCCAGGCCCGACTGGGACCAAACCGGCTGGGTAAGTACGGACTATTTCAATCGTTTGCCGACATGATCAAGATATTGATCAAGGAGATCATCCAGATAAAGAAAGCTGATAAATTGCTGTTCTATGTTGCTCCCTTCTTCGTGATTGTTGCCTCCGTGCTGGCTTTCGGCGCTCTCCCCTTTGGAATGAACCTGCAGGCCATCGACTTTAATATCGGCGTCTTTTACCTGCTGGCGGTCTCGTCGCTGGGCGTGATCGGAATTTTACTGGCAGGATGGTCGAGTAACAACAAATATTCCATGATCGGAGCCATGCGCAGCGGCGCCCAGTTCATCAGCTACGAGCTCTCCGCCGGATTTTCCCTGATGACCATCGTGGTACTGAGCGGAACCATGCAGTTTTCCGAGATTATTGAGGGACAGCGTTACTGCTGGAACCTGTTTAACGGGCACCTGCCTGCCATGATCGCGTTCCTCATTTACCTGATATCGGGCCATGCCGAAACAAACCGGGGCCCTTTCGACCTTCCCGAGGCCGAATCGGAGCTGACGGCAGGATACCACACCGAATACTCGGGCTTGCAATTTGGATTTTTCTATCTTTCGGAATACCTCAACATGTTTATTGTGGCAGCCGTTGCAGCCACCGTCTTTCTGGGAGGATGGATGCCTCTGCAGATAAAAGGCTGGGAAGCCTTTAATCAGGCGATGTGGTTTATCCCTTCCTGGGTATGGTTCTTCGGCAAAGCGGGCCTGCTCATGTTCTTCAGCTTATGGGTCCGCTGGTCTTTCCCGCGCCTGCGCATCGACCTGCTGCTGAATCTGGAATGGAAATACCTGCTGCCCGCAAACCTGGTGAACCTGTTGGTCATGGTGGTCGTCGTATTATCGGGATTGACCCTGACGGAGCTGTTTCCGGCTTTATTCGGTAACTAAACTATTTTTCATATGAATTTTTCAACATACATACGGGGCATCTTCAAGGGCCTGAGATCGCTGGCGGGGGGAATGAGCGTCACAGGAAAGGAATTCCTGACACCCAAAGTCACGATGGAGTATCCCGAAAACAGGAAAACGCTGGTCATCTCAGACCGCTGGCGTTCGGAGCTGATCATGCCCCACGACGAACAAAATGAACATGCCTGTACCGCCTGCGGTATTTGCATGATAAACTGCCCGAACGGTACCATCAGGGTGGTATCGGCTTCGATAGACACCGAAGAGGGTAAAAAAAAGAAGATCCTGGACAAGCACCTCTGGGATTACGGAAGCTGCACCTTCTGCAATCTGTGCGTGATAAGCTGCCCGTCGGATGCCATTGTCTTCAACAACGACTTTGAGGGTGCAGTATTCAACAGGAGCAAGCTTGTGCACCAGCTCAATCACACAGGGTCGAAACTCCGTGAAAAGAAACGGGAACCGCTTCCGGCAAACAGTGAAAAAACCACGGATAAATAAATGAAAGAATGACGGAACAAATTATATTTTACCTGCTGGCGTTGGCAATTACGGTCTTTTCAATCCTGGCCGTCACGAGCAAACTGATTGTGCGCTCGGCCACCTACCTGTTGTTTGTGTTACTGGCCACGGCAGGACTCTACATGCTGCTCGGCTACCATTTCCTGTTCGCTGTGCAGATTTCGGTTTATGCAGGCGGCATCATGGTGCTGTTTATCATGGCCATCTTTCTCACCCATAAACCCGGGACAAGTGTCCGCACAAAACGGGGCTGGAGAATTAAATCGTCTGCGTTGCTCTCTCTTGCGGGTATTGTGCTGTGCGGATATATCATCATTACCAATGGCATCCGCACGTATCAGTTTGTGGAAAGAGACGGATTTACGATGCAGGAAATTGGATCGGCCATGCTGGGATCACAAAAAGGGCAGTACCTACTCTCCTTTGAGATGATGAGCATCCTGCTGCTAGCCTGCATTGTGGGTGCTATCCTGATTGCCCGGAAAACGAAAACAACTGACCACGACACAAACGAGACAGACCAATAAGTATGGGAGAATTTTTGATAAATAACACAGGGGATGCGGTTCCTGTAATGGCTTATCAGCTGGTGAGCCTAATCATGTTTTTTGCCGGTATTTACGGCTTCTTCACCCGCAAAAATTTAATGATGATGCTAATAGCTGTTGAATTGATACTGAATGCGGCCGACATCAATTTCGCGGTCTTCAACCGGTATCTTTACCCCGGACAGATGGACGGGATGTTTTTCGCGCTGTTCACCATTGCCATTGCGGCCTGTGAAGCCGCGGTAGCCATCGCTATCATCATCAACGTATACCGCAACTTTGGAAATGCGGATGTCGATAATCTCAAAAAAATGAAAGGATAAGCTCATGGAATATACGTTGCTCATACTGCTGCTGCCCCTCGCCTCTTTCGTGCTGCTGGGGCTTCTCAGCAACAGGCTGAACCACAAAACATCCGGGGTCGTTGGCACAGGCGTTCTCCTCCTGGTGACGCTGCTCTCTTTTTATGCGGCCTGGAACTATTTTACCACGCAAAAAGCAGGAGGTGTGTTTCAGTCCCTGCTGCCGTTCAATATCCCCTGGCTCGGCATGGGTCCTCAGCTGCATATCGATCTGGGTATCCTGCTCGACCCGATCTCGGTAATGATGCTCGTGGTGATATCCACTGTCTCGCTGATGGTGCATATCTACAGTCTGGGGTATATGAAGGGGGAAAAAGGATTCCAGCGTTATTATGCGTTCCTCTCTCTCTTTACCTTCTCGATGATGGGCCTGGTTCTGTCGACCAATATTTTTCAGATGTACATCTTCTGGGAGCTGGTTGGCGTTTCTTCCTATCTGCTCATCGGCTTCTATTATACAAAACCGGAAGCCGTGGCGGCCTCCAAAAAAGCGTTTATCGTGACCCGTTTTGCCGATATGTTTTTCCTGATTGGCATCCTGGTGCTCTCCTACTATACGCAGACATTTGATTTCGGCGCCCTCACATCGGGCAACACAGCCCTCTTTCAGCAAGCCCTCTCCATCACTTTTATGGGAGCATCGGCCCTGGTATGGGCCATGGCATTGATCTTCATCGGCGCCGCCGGCAAATCGGCCATGTTCCCGCTCCATATCTGGCTGCCGGATGCGATGGAAGGCCCAACGCCCGTATCGGCGTTGATTCACGCTGCAACTATGGTGGTGGCGGGTGTATATCTGGTGGCACGGCTCTTTCCGGTCTACGTGGTATTTACACCGGAGGTACTGGAAGGGATTGCTTACGTAGGTGCGTTCACATCAATGTTCGCGGCAGTCATAGCCATGGTGCAAACCGACATTAAAAGGGTGCTGGCCTTCTCCACCATCTCCCAGATCGGGTTTATGATGGTGGCGCTGGGCGTTTCAAAATTCGAAGGACACGGGGGATTAGGATACATGGCGTCGATGTTTCACCTGTTTACCCACGCCATGTTCAAAGCATTGCTCTTCTTGGGGGCAGGCTCGGTAATTCATGCTGTACACAGCAACGAGATGAGCAAGATGGGGGGGCTGCGCAAACATATGCCGGTCACCCACTGGACGTTTCTGATTGCATGCCTCGCCATTGCAGGCATACCACCCTTTTCGGGATTTTTCAGCAAGGATGAGATCCTTGCGGCCACCTACCAATACAATACAGGCCTGGGAATATGGATGACGTTTGTGGCCGGGCTCACTGCTTTCTACATTTTCCGGTTATATTTTTCCATCTTCTGGGGAAAAGAGAATCGTTACGAGCATCATACTCCCCACGAATCTCCGCGGACCATGACTTTCCCCCTGATTTTTCTGGCGGCAGTCACGTTGTTGGGAGGCTTCATTCCCTTCGGAAATTTTGTGACGGCCGACCGCTCCGAATATACGATACACATCGACTGGCTGATCGCCGTGATCAGTATTGTTGTGGCAGTTGAAGCCATCTTCATTGCCGGCATGAGATATCAGTATCCCGGAAGGAGACTGAAAAAAATGCCGTCACTGCTGCAAGGATTTAACAGGGCCGCCCAACATCGTTTTTATGTGGACGAGATTTACCTGTTTGTCACCAAAAAGATTCTGTTCAACGGCATCTCCCGGGCATTTGACTGGTTTGACCGCCACGTGGTGGATGGGTTCATCAACGGACTTGCCTCGGTCACCGGCTGGGTATCCGTGAAGATCCGGGGTCTCCAGTCGGGCGAAATACAATGGTATGCTTTTGTGTTTCTGCTGGGAACGCTGCTGATCACGGCCTTGTTCCTGTTTATTTAAATGCATTTAAAGAAATAAAGATATGAATTTTTTATCCCTCTTTGTCCTCCTGCCACTGCTGATGATCCTTGCCCTTTTCCTGGCAAGAAACAGGAAACAGGTATTGGGAATTATGGTGACCGGAAGTACACTGCTGGTCGTTCTCTCAGCTTATCTGGCCTACCTGTACACTGCAGCGAGAGGCAACGGCGCAACCGACCCGATGCTCTTCACCGCTTCCCTGTCGTGGTTTAAACCACTCAACATACGTTATGCAGTGGGAGTAGACGGCGTGTCGGTAGTCATGCTCTGCCTCACCTCGCTCATCGTCTTCACCGGCACCTTTGTTTCGTGGAAAATGGCGCCGCTCACCAAAGAGTTTTTCCTGTGGTATTGCCTCCTTGCCACCGGCGTATTCGGATTTTTTATCACAATCGACCTGTTCGCCATGTTTCTGTTTTACGAGACGGCACTGATCCCGATGTATCTGCTTATTGGTGTGTGGGGCACCGGTAGAAAGGAGTATTCGGCCATGAAGCTGACCCTCATGCTGATGGGGTCTTCCATGATTCTCCTGGTGGGTATACTGGGCATTTATTTCAGTTCGGGTGCAACCAGCATGAACATCCTTGACATTGTGCGTACACCGATTCCACTGGAACAGCAATATCTGTTCTTTACCCTTACCTTTTTCGGGTTTGGCGTATTGGGAGCACTTTTCCCGTTTCATTCCTGGTCCCCCGACGGCCACGCATCAGCACCGACGGCTGTGTCCATGCTGCATGCCGGCGTACTGATGAAGCTGGGAGGATACGGATGTTTCAGGGTGGCCATCTCCTTGATGCCGGAGGCAGCTGCACAGCTTTCCCCCCTGTTCCTTGTCCTCACGGCTATCGGCGTGGTGTATGGCGCCTTTGCAGCTATCCGGCAGACCGACCTGAAGTATATCAATGCCTATTCGTCGGTGAGCCACTGCAACCTGGTGCTCTTTGCAATCCTGATGCTTACGCAAACAGCGCTCACGGGAGCTGTGCTGCAGATGCTTTCCCACGGGCTGATTACAGCGCTTTTCTTCGCATTGATCGGAATGATCTACGGCCGCACACATACGCGATTGATCACCGAGATGGGTGGCCTGATGAAGATCATGCCTTTTTTGGGTGTCTCTTTCGTGATTGCCGGATTGGCCAATATCGGTGTTCCCGGGCTGAGCGGATTTGTGGCTGAGATGACCATCTTCGTCGGTGCTTTTGAAAATAACGGACTGTTACACCGCATACTGACCATCGCCGCCGTCACATCAATCGTGATTGGAGCGGTGTACATCCTGCGCACCATCGGGAAATTCCTTTACGGCCCCCTCCAGAATCCGGAGCATACGAAGCTCGGTGATGCCCGCTGGTATGAACGACTGGCCGTGATTATGCTGATAGCGGGTATCGTGTATCTCGGTTCCTTTCCGACAGGAATCTCGGATATGATCAACGACAGCTTTGGAAACCTGTTGCAGGCAGTAAAGAATTAATCTTTTTCAACGAGTGCAAGTGTGTAAAAAATCTTTTTTTCACCGGCAGTAAAGTAAAGAACAAACAACCCCATTTTCATGAGTTATTTCACCATTTTTTCCACAATGCGCAGCGAGGTTTCGCTATTGACAATCATCCTCTTTTTGCTGGTCTATGACCTTATTGCAGGCAAGAAAGGGGAAAGTTACTTTCAACCTGTAGCAATTCTCCTCTTTACGCTCCACACCATCTTCAATCTCTTTCCGGCGGAAGCGGGCGAAGCTTTCGGAGGAATGGTTCAGTATCATCCGGTCATGACCATCATAAAAACCATACTGAACGTGGGTACCCTGATTATTTTTCTCCAATCCAAATATATTTTCGACGGAAACAGAATGAAGCATCAGCGTGGAGAATACTATTTTCTCACGTTGAGCACCTTGCTGGGAATGTATCTGATGATCTCCAGTGGACATTTTCTCCTGTTCTTTATTGGCCTTGAAATGGCTTCCATCCCATTAGGCACGCTGGTGGCATTCAACAAAAAATCCAAAATGTCGGCCGAGGCGGGAGCAAAGTTTATTCTCCTTTCTGCCTTTTCTTCCGGGATTCTCCTCTTTGGCATCTCCTATCTTTACGGTGTCACCGGCAGCCTCTACTTCTCCGATGTGTCGGTGTTATTAAGCAACAACCCGTTACAGATTATGGCTTTTCTGTTCTTCCTATCGGGGTTGTTTTTCAAAGTATCGTTTGTGCCATTTCACCTGTGGACAGCCGATGTATACGAGGGCGCTCCCACCAATGTGACATCCTATTTATCGGTCGTCTCCAAGAGTTCAGCTGCCTTTGTGTTGATGATACTGCTCTTTAAACTGTTTGGAAATTATCTGTACGAATGGCAGACATTGCTATTCTGGATCATCATCGTCACCATCACGGTGGGAAACCTGTTTGCACTCCGGCAGCAAAACGTCAAGCGCTTCCTGGCATTTTCCTCCATCTCCCAGGCAGGATACATCGCCCTGGGGATCATCAGCGGATCAACGCTGGGGATGACAACGGTTATCTATTATATCTTCGTATACCTGTTTTCCAACCTGGCTGCATTCGGCGTAATTACAGCCATCGAAAGCAGAACCAGAAAAATAAATATCTCCGATTATAAAGGACTCTATCATACAAACCCGAAGCTCAGCTTCGTAATGATGCTGGCCATGTTCTCCCTGGCAGGCATTGCTCCCTTTGCCGGTTTTATGAGCAAGTTTTTCATCTTTTCGGCTGCCGCACAACAAGGATATTATCTCCTGGTCATCATCGCTGTAGTAAATACCATTGTCTCGCTGTACTACTATCTGATGGTGGTGAAGGCCATGTTCATTGATCAGAACGACCATCCTGTTCCTGCACTCAGAACAGACGCCTGGAACAGGGCCAGCCTCGTCATCTGCACTGCCGCAATCATCTTCGTGGGACTACTCGGCTTTCTCCTCGATGTAATCGAAAAACAAAGTTTCGGAATGTAGCGGGACAGGTGGGTTTTATAAATATATTTACGTACTTTTGTCACTTATTCTCGCTGAATTCTAGCATGTTTAGATAAAAGAGAAGTATGTCATTCGTACAAAAACCAACCGATTCCGGTCAACAGAAGTTATCCCGAAAAGAGTTCTCTTTTGACGGCGATGAGAAGAAGAAGAAAAACCTACACAGATTTCGCAACATGCTCCCTTTTGTGGCAGCTTCTGTGGCGGTTTTGATCATCATCATCGACATGGGTTTTCAACCCAACAATGCACTGCGTACCCTATTCAATGTTTACTATGATATAGTACTGCTCATCGGCTTCCTCTCTATTTCTTCGCCCTATATCAGGAATAAGAAAATCATCTTCAAAAAAGCAGCTCTTTTGGATATCCTGTTGCTGGCTGCCTTGTTGTTGGTTTTTTTGTATAATCTATGGACCACAGTCTCCCGCTCCATGGAGCGTACTCATAACTTTATGACACTGTTTTTGATGGTGTCATTTTTGATCCGGGAGTTTTTTTATTTGCGTATGCAGATAAACTACCGGCGGCTCGGACCGGCACAATTGTTTGTGGTAAGCTTTCTTTCAATCATCATTTTAGGCAGTTTTTTGTTAATGCTGCCGAAAGCGACGGTAGGCAATATTTCCTATGTAGATGCGTTGTTCACCGCAACAAGCGCAGTCTGTGTGACAGGATTGAATGTACTGGACACGGAATTGATTTTTACACTCTTTGGTCAGTTCATTATTTTGTTGTTGATTCAAAGTGGCGGACTGGGAATAATGACCATCACCACCTATTTCAGCTATTTTTTCAAGGGTGGCTCATCCTATCGGAACCAGCTACTTGCAAAGGACATCACCAACGATGAGCGTTTGGATAATGTTTTTTCGTCCCTGAAAAGTATTCTTACCATCACCGCCATCATTGAAGGGTTGGGTTTTATACTCATTTTCATATCGTTGGGAAAAGAGGATACAACATTGGCCGGAAGAGCCTTCTTTTCACTTTTTCATGCCATATCGAGTTTTTGTAATGCAGGCTTTTCCACGTTGTCGGGCAATTTATACGATATGCGCATTCGCTTTCACTACCCGGTTCATATCATCATTTCATTTCTTATCATCCTGGGGGGATTGGGCTTTCCAATTATTCACAACATATGGGAATATATAACGACCAATCTTAAAGGTCTTTTCAAAAGAGTATTCAAAGACGAAAAATACACCTATTCATCGCTGGTAATCAGTGTAAATTCACACATTGTCATCCGAACAACGCTTGTTCTGCTAATTACAGGAACACTCGGGTTCTTTATTTTTGAGAAAGAGGGTGTATTGACAAACCATTCATCGGATTTTGGAAAATGGACCGCTGCCTTCTTTGGTTCCGTAACGACACGCACTGCCGGCTTTAACAATACGGATACAGCCGCATTGTCTGTGCCGGCGACGCTCATGTGTATTGTACTGATGTGGATTGGAGCCTCACCCGCTTCCACGGGAGGAGGAATAAAAACAAGTACCTTTGCCATTGCTTTAATGAATTTCATTGCCCTGATCAGGGGCAAAAAACTGGAATACAGGGGGCGGGAAATTTCGCAACTATCGGTATCGAGGGCATTCGCTCAAATGACGCTGGCCATATTGTTTATCATGGCAATTACGTTAACAATGATTCTCATTGAACCGGAGAAAGATCCTCTGAATTTACTTTTTGAAACGGTGTCTGCATACGGCACGGTAGGGTTAAGCAAAAATGTGACCCCATTACTGTCGGATGCCGGCAAGCTGGTGATCACGTTAACCATGTTTGCGGGGAGAGTAAGTATGTTTACACTATTATCCAGCATGATGAAAAAGGTAAAATACAGCAAATACAAATATCCGACGGAAGAAATATTAATTAACTAAAATCTGTATAAAATGAAATTTGTGGTGATAGGACTCGGACATTTTGGCACAGCACTGGCAGAGCGATTGGTAGCCCTGGGCCACGAAGTGATTGGTGTGGACAAGTCGATGAACCGTGTGGAGGCATGCAAGGATAAGCTGACAAATGTGATCTGCCTGGACAGCTCTGATCCGGTTGCAGCAGGTCATTTGCCCTTGAAAAATACGGATATTGCCGTGGTGTGCGGAGGGTCAGACGAGGGGGAAAGTCTTTTGATTACAGCAATGCTGAAGAAAAGAGGGGTACAGAAGATTACGGTACGTTCCATCACCGGACTGCAGGAGAGCGTGCTCGAAGCAATGGGAGTTACTGAGATTATACGTCCCGAGGTGGAATCGGCTGAGCACTGGGCTATGAAACTGTCCATAAAAAATTATCTCAACCTGTTTGAAGTGACAAACGACCACTACCTTGTGGAGGCTTTGGTGCCACGCAAGCTGATCGGAAAGAGCATAGCGGAAAGCGAACTGAACAAGAATTATAATGTGATCGTACTTACAAAGCTTAAACAAATCAGTACGCAAAACCAGATCGGCGCGAAGACTGTCGTATTGAAAGCGGGTGATATTGTGAATGCCAAAACCATCCTGGAGGAAGGGGATATCATCGTTATTTACGGGAATAAAAACGACATTAAAAAGATGATCGACAACAACAACTAGTTTAGGTGTCTCTTGTTACTCAGAATGAATGCCCCATAAAACATTTTGGCAAATCAGAACAGCAATCCCTGCTCTTCGACCCTTCTTCGTCCCAGATGGCGGTAGGCCAGTTCGGTGGCCTCACGACCTCGCGGAGTACGCTTGATGAATCCCTCCTTGATCAGGAAGGGTTCGTATACCTCTTCAAGAGTACCCGGATCATCGCCCACGGCGGTAGCAATGGTGGTAATCCCCACCGGGCCTCCTTTAAATTTGTCGATGATGGTAAGCAGAATTTTGTTGTCGATTTCATCGAGCCCGTACCGGTCGATGTTCAATGCTTCCAGCGCGTAAGAAGAGATGGCCTTGTCTATTTTTCCGTTCCCCTTCACCTGAGCAAAATCCCGTACACGCCGCAGCAACGCATTTGCCACACGGGGGGTACCGCGGCTGCGGGAAGCAATCTCGCGGGCAGCATCGCTGCCACAGGCTACCTTCAGTATGTCGGCCGACCGTAACACGATACCGGTGAGGGTCTCCATATCGTAATACTCCAGGTGCATATTGATGCCAAAACGAGCACGCAACGGACTGGTCAGCAGACCGCTGCGTGTAGTGGCACCCACGAGGGTGAACGGACTCAGATCAATCTGAATGGAACGTGCACTGGGCCCTTTATCAATCAAAATATCGATGCGATAATCCTCCATGGCGCTGTATAGATACTCCTCCACCACAGGCGAGAGGCGGTGAATTTCATCGATGAACAGTACGTCGTTTGTTTCCAGTGAGGTGAGGATGCCTGCCAGGTCGCCCGGTTTGTCGAGTACGGGACCGGAAGTGACCTTAAAGCCCACCCCCAACTCGTTGGCAATGATGTTCGACAGGGTGGTCTTGCCCAATCCCGGTGGGCCATGCAACAACACATGATCGAGCGATTCGCCGCGCATGCGGGCGGCGCTGACAAAGATCTTCAGGTTCTCCACGATCTTATCCTGTCCGCTGAAGCCACCAAAGGTGAGCGGCCGCAGCGTATTTTCATACTCACGCTCGGTCTCCTGCAAGTGGTGGTTACCGTGTATATCGAATCTCTCTTCCATCATTTTCAGATACAAAAATAGCTATTTCCTGCGAGTTTCGGAAATAGCGGCTACATTCCTTTTTAATCCGGCAAACTTTGTTCTTTTCACGGCAGAGCGACGAAAAATGACGCGAAAATCCGCTTCGTCCATCCCGGCCAGCGTTTCCAGGTCGAGCGACATAAATGCTTCCGAGGGCATAAACTCCGGAGTGATATGCGGCTGTGCTCCGCGGTTCCAGGGGCACACCTTCTGGCAGATGTCGCAGCCAAAAACATTGTTTCGTAAGTTGGGCACGATGTCGGGAGAAATTTCGCCTTTGTTTTCGATGGTTTGGTATGAGATACAGTTGCGGGCATTCACCCAATACGGTTTTTCAATGGCTCCCGTGGGACAGGAGTTAAGACACCGGCGGCAATCGCCACAGTTCTCGGATATAGGGGAGTCGTAATCCAGCTCCAGGTTGATGATCAATTCCCCAAGAAAAAAATAGGACCCCTTACCCGGAATTATCAGCAGGGTGTTCTTACCAACAAATCCGATGCCTGCCTGTGCCGCCCAGAAACGCTCCAGCACGGGCGCAGAGTCGGAGAAACACCTCCCGGATACTTCGGGGAAACGCTCTTTGATCCAGTCGAAAAGAGCGCACAGTTTCTCGCGCATCACCTCATGGTAATCTTTTCCGTATGCATAATAGGCGAACTGGGGTACTTTCCCGGGGAGCTTCACGGACGGGTAGTAGTTCAGCGCGACAGAGATGATGGAGCGCGCGCCGTCAACCAGCAGCCGGGGATCGATCCTTTTCTCTATGTTGCGCTCGAGGTAAGTCATGCCGCCCTGGCAGCTCTCCCTGATCCACTCCATGTATCGGGCCTCTTCGCCGCTGTTGCGGGCAGGACAAATACCACAGGCATCAAAGCCCAAAGCCAGTGCCTGTTTTTTTATTTCTTCCGAAAATGTCACCCGTTCAATCATGCGATTGTTTTTTTGTTTGCTGCATCGGCGTCAATCGTGCGCCTGCTTGAAAACGGCTCATTGGGTATAAACGTACAAAAAAAAATCATACGACAAATCATTTCGCGCCATCTTGTCTTATTTCCACCCTCAACATAATCCACAGAGGTTTTGCGTTATCCTCGCTTAACGGAATAGTTCACAAAAGCATTTTCAAATCACTATAAAGCGGTTACCCTGCAAACTCTTCGCTACAAAAAAGGAAAAACTGAATTAAGTTGCGTATTTTTGCGGGAATAAACTGGAACTCTCAACCTCTGATGGCGGAATCAACATTAAAGCATAAAACCACCGTATCTCTATTCTGGAGCTTTGCCGATAAGTTCGGACAGCAAATTATTAATTTGGGTACCGGCATTATCCTGATGAGGATCCTGGACCCTGCAGAATACGGACTAATCGGGGCTCTGGCAATTTTCATCGCTTTCTCCGGCATCCTCATCGACAGTGGTTTTACCCGCACATTGCTAAACAGAAAAACAATCTCACCGGCCGAATACAGTACAGTTTTTTATTTCAACGTAGGGCTGGCCATTCTGCTGTACCTGATTCTCTTCGCGGCGGCTCCGTTGCTGGCAGAATTATTCCACGATCCCCGGATAGAGGCGATATCCAAAGTCCTCTTCCTCTCCCTGCTATTCAATGCCGCCGGCATTATCCAGCAAACGTTGCTCATTCGAAAAGCCGATTTCAGGGGAATGACCAAAGTCAATATGACGGCATTGCTCATCGCCGGGACGGTGGCCATTGCGATGGCATTCTCCGGTTACGGTGTGTGGGCGCTGGTCGTGCAAACGCTTCTTTACGCCTTCTTCCGCTCTCTTTTCCTTTGGTTTTATTCGAAATGGACGCCCCTAAAAGTCTTTAGTATCAGGCTGCTTCGCTCATTTTCCGGACTTAGCAACAAACTACTGCTTACATCGCTTATCAGTGCCATTTTCAATAATATATACCCAAGCATCATTGCCTTCTTCTTCCCGAATGCCATGAAACAAGTTGGGTATTACAGCCAGGCCAACAAATACCAGGAGATCCCGTTCGGCATTCTTTCCAATACCTACCGGCAGGTATCCATGCTTGTTTTGCCCGAAATCAATGAGCAGACAGAACGCTTGAAAAGAGTGGTTAGCAAAATGATTAAATCACTCGCGTTCCTCTCCTTTCCCATTGGTTTTCTGATGATACTGATTGCCGAGCCGGGATTTGTCTTTCTGTTCAAAGAAAAATGGCTGCCGGCTGTTCCCTATTTCCAGGTTTTGTGTCTTGCCGGAATGATCTCTCCTTTTGCTTTCGTGATGAACGAGTTGTTTATAGCCAGGGAGAAGGCTGACTACTTCCTCGGCGTGGAAATAATCAAGCGGGTGCTCCTGATCTTGCTGATCGCCTTGCTTTTCCGCTACGGGATCATGGGCCTGGCAGCCAGCTGGGTGATCTATACATGGCTCACCCTGGCCATCTCATTGGTTTTAACCCGCAAGTTGATCGGATATACACTGACCGACTTTTTTAGAGACGCCTTTCCCTACGCAATACTGGCCTTTGTAAGCGTGGCCACAGGATATTTTATTACCCTTCGCATTCATCAGAATATGCTATTCCTACTAATAAATACTGTTGGCGTAAGCCTGTTATACCTGCTGTTGTGCAGTTTGTGCAAGCTGGAGATGACCCGCGAGGTCGGACAATGGTTAAACAACAAAAGAGATGAAAAAAACAATCGAAAAGCTTAGCTACAAAACCCGCTCGCGGTGGAACGCCTGGTTTCACCGGAAAAAAAAGCAAAAGATACGGAGGAGGATCCTGTCATATTTCGCACAATATCCGCCACAGGATCATGAATTGCAGGAGGCTGTCAGTTATCTTTCGAAACATAGGTTGTCAACTTTTTACGGTACCTTTCAGGAAAAATACCACGCGGATCAGGTAATCGTACATACTGATGCTTGCAACGGTTTGCCCTTTGTGATGACGGAAGGGAAAAAACTTTTCTTCAAACGCTCATTTAACAAGCGAACCATACAGCTGCTATACAACACCTTGCGTGTGGAACAGGACAAGGATGCCCCTCACTGTTATACCGATCCTGCTTTTCTGATAAACGAAGGGGATATATTGGCAGACGTAGGATGTGCCGAAGGTTACTTTTCATTGCTCCATATTGAAAAATTGAAAATGACCTATCTCTTTGAACAGGATCGTGAGTGGATTGAAGCATTGGAAGCCACATTTACCCCCTGGAAAGAGAAGGTGGTCATCATTCCCGCTTTTGTATCAGACAAGAACGACAATGAACATGTCAGCCTTGATCATTTTTTTCTGCCGATACCCGAAAAGCCTATTTTTTATAAAATTGATGTCGAGGGGGCCGAAGCATCCGTATTAAAAGGAATGAACAGGTTGTTGAAGAAGACTCAGGTAAAAATGGCTCTGTGTACCTATCATCACCAGGAAGATTTTGATATTTTCACGCGCTTTTTAGAGACCAACGGTTTCCGTCAGCGTCCCAATCCGGGCTTTATGATCTATCAGAACGAACTCGATCATATGACCCCTCCTTTTTTTCGTAAATGTCTGATCAAAGCCACGAATTATGAAGCCTGAATCTTTTCGTCCCATGCCTTCGGTTTGTGTCATCATTGTTTCGTATAACTTTGTGCCGTGGATCCACCGGTGTTTACCCTCCGTGGAGGCTTCTCTCCTTCCGGCAGACGTCGTGGTGATCGACAATGGTTCAACCGATGAAACCTGCCGGATAATCAGGGACAACTATCCGGGTGTGGAGCTGATTGAGGCCCATCAGAACCTCGGATTTGGAAAGGCCAATAATATTGGCATCCAACGGGCTTTGGAAAGAGAATTCGATTATCTGTTCCTACTCAATCAGGATGCATGGATTGAGCCCGACACCCTGGGAAAGTTGGTGGATGCAGCCGAAAAGAACACCGAATACGGAATACTGTCGCCGGTGCATCTGAATGGAAAAGGCAGTGCAGCCGACTTCGGCTTCTCGGAATATACAGGGGTAAGAAATAGAGAGGAAGCAATGCAGCTCGCCCCGGAAGTGATCTCTTTCCCGTTTATAAATGCAGCCTTATGGCTGATTCCTGTCACTGCTATAAAAGTGACAGGTGCTTTTGCCCCGATATTTACACATTACGGCGAAGATCGAAACCTGGCAATCCGGATGCAAAAGATGGGATACAAGTTGGGGCTGGTAAAATCAGCATTCGGTTATCATGACCGGGAAGCAAGGCCTGTGAGCCGAAAACAATACTTCCATAGCGAATATGTGTACTTCTTAACAGAGGCAGTGAATCTGTTTTACTCCCTGCCAAAGGCAATTGGCTACAGCGTGCTGGCGTCACTGAAGAAAGCAATCGTCGCCTTGTTTTCCGGCAAAGCCTCTGACTGCCTTGCATATCTCGGCATAGCCTTCAGGCTGACAGGAAAATGGAGGTCTATTTTGTGTACTCGAAAAGAAACAAACATCAGGCAAAGATAAAATCGAGCTGTTTTCTGTCGAGATTGGCCCTCGCCACCTGAATGGAAACGGGCTGCCCCAAACGATACTCTCTTTTTTTACGCCGCCCTACCAACCGGTAGTTTTTTTCGTCCAGCTCATAAAAGTCATCGTCCAGCTCGCGGATGGGGATCATTCCCTCGCATTTATTTTCGTTGATCTCTACGTAAATACCCCACTCGGTGACGCCGGAGATAACACCGTCGTATACTTTACCGATCTTATCGGACATAAACTCTACCTGCTTGTATTTGATGGAATCCCGTTCGGCATTGGAAGCCACCTGCTCCATATCGGAACAGTGCTTGCATTCATCCTCCAGCGGGCCCTGATCCACGCTTCTGCCTCCGTTGAGATAACTCTCCAGAAGCCGGTGCACCAGCATATCGGGGTAACGCCTGATGGGCGAGGTGAAATGCGTATAATAATCGAATGCCAGTCCATAATGGCCCACATTCTTGGTGGAGTAAACCGCCTTCGACATGGTGCGGATGGCAATGGTTTCTACCAGATCTTCCTCGGGTCGTCCCTGTACTTTGTCCAACAGGGAGTTGATGCTCTTTGCCACCTCAATTTTGGTTCCGTCTTGCTTGATCTTATGGCCAAAGCGAAGGATAAATGTGTTCAGCGTATCCAGCTTCTCCGGGTCGGGGACATCGTGCACCCTGTAGACAAACGTCTTTGCTTTCTTTCCTTTGGGCACCTTCCCGATAGCCTCGGCCACCGCCTTATTGGCCAGAAGCATAAACTCCTCAATCAGGTGGTTGGCCTCTTTCGACTCTTTGAAGTAGACACCCAGCGGCTTCCCTTTTTCATCGAGGTTGAACTTTACTTCGTATCGCTCGAAGTTGATCGCCCCACTGGCAAACCGCCTCTCCCGAAGCTGTTTGGCCAAATGATTCAATTTGAGGATCTCGGAGGAGAAATCGCCTTTCTCCGTTTCGATGACAGCCTGCGCATCCTCGTAGGCAAGACGGCTATCGGATTTGATGACCGTGCGGGCGATGCGCGATTGTCTGACCTCCGCCTTGTCATTCAACTGGAAGATGACGGAGAAACACAGCTTTTCTTCGTGAGGCCGCAAGGAACATAACCCGTTGCTCAACTTTTCCGGCAACATGGGAATGGTCCTGTCGACAAGATAAATGGAGGTAGCCCGGTTTTCCGCCTCCCGGTCCACGAGGTCACCCGGTTTCACATAGTGCGTCACATCGGCAATATGCACTCCCACTTCCCACATGAACGGCCCAATCTCCCGGATGGAGAGGGCATCGTCGAAGTCCTTGGCATCCTTCGGGTCGATGGTGATGGTGAACACATCGCGAAAGTCTTCCCGTCTGGCAATCTCCTCCTCTTCAATCTTCTCCGGGATTAATCCGGCATACTTTTCCACCTCTTCCGGATATTTGTAGGGCAGATCGTATTGGGCAAGAATGGCATGCATCTCAGTATCGTTCTGCCCCGGTTTACCCAGGATATCGATCACCTTGCCGACAGGGTTGTTTGCCTTCTCGGGCCACTCCACAATTTCCACAACCACTTTATCGCCGTTCACTGCGCCGTTCAGGTCTTCCTTCGGAATGAAAATATCGTTTGACAGATACTTGTTGTCCATCACCAGAAAAGCAAAATGCTTCTGCACCTCCATCACTCCCACAAAGCGGCTTTGTGTATGTTCCAGGATCTCCACCACGGTTCCTTCCGTTTCGGCGCGCTTCCGTTTCGCAAGCAACTGCACGCGCACCCGGTCGCCATTCATGGCATGTTTGCTGTTTCGCTCGGGGATATATATGATGTTTGCGTCATCGTCGGGAACAAAAAAGTTCTTGCCGTTGCTTCTTCTCTCAAAACGGCCCTCCAACATTAATCCACGGTTATTGATGCGATAACGTCCACGGGATGTCTCCAGCAAAAGATCGTCGTCGCGTAGTTTATCGAGCACTTTAATCAGCAGACGCCGTCCCTCTTCGCCACGCACATTCAACGCCGCAGCTATTTGTTTATAATTAAATTGCTTGTCGTTGTTCTCGGTAAGAAAATTGATAATGGAAGCCGAAAGATCTTTCTTTCTGGGTTTTGCGGGAGTTATAGTCGCATTTGCTTTGTTGCTCATATTCTGTGTGTTTCTATCTAAAACAAAAAAAAAGAGTTTTAGTTATTGCAAAGTAATAAAAAAATTTGATACCTGCCCGAATAATTTACCCCCTATGTCTGTTTTTCCCGGCGCACCGGTTTTTCTTTTTCTGAAGTTATCGTTATTTTTGTCCGCACATTGAAGAAGGAGAGCATGAGCGAAAAAAAAGTATTGATTACCGGAGCAAGCGGATTTATCGGTAGTACAGCTGTAGGCAAAGCACTGGAACTGGGATACGAGACCTGGGCAGGAGTACGCGGCAGCAGCAGCCGCCGTTATCTGCAGGACGAACGGATTCGGTTCATCGACCTGCAATACGACGATAAAGAAAGGCTAAAAGCGCAACTGCGGAAGTTTGCAGACGAAAACGGCCGCTTCACCCACGTTGTGCACATTGCCGGGCTGACAAAAGCGCGCCGCAAATCGGACTTCGACCGGGTGAACTACCTGTATACCCGCAACCTGGCCGAAGCGCTCATCGAAACAGACACTATCCCCGATTCGTTCCTGTTGATGAGCTCGCTCAGCGCCATGGGTGTTGGGGATGAAACAGGCTACACGCCAATGGGTAGCGGACATATTCCCAATCCCAATACCGCTTACGGCATAAGTAAGCTGAAAGCCGAAAACTATTTGAAAAGCCTCACCAACTTTCCCTGGCTGATCCTACGCCCAACCGGGGTCTACGGTCCGCGCGACAACGACTATCTGATCTTAATGAAAGCAGTCAGAAACGGACTGGACGTGGGTGCCGGATACAGGAAGCAACTGCTGTCATTCATCTACAGCGAAGACCTGGTGCGTGTTATTTTCGCGCTTATTGATAAAGGAATTTGCAGAAAAGAATATTTTGTAGCCGACGGAGACAGCTATACCGACAGGGAATTCAACACCATTGTACAACAGGCGCTCCATAAAAAACATGTGGTACGGCTGAAGATTCCGCTTTTCCTCGTCAGACCGGCAGCCTTCGTGAGCGAAAGAGTGGCGTCCCTCCTGGGGAAAGCGACAACCTTCAACACCGACAAATATCATATCATGAAACAACGCAACTGGACATGCGACATCACCCCCTTGCAATCGGAGATAGATTTCGTACCTGCATATAGGCTGAAAGAAGGGGTAGCAAAGACGGTAGCATGGTACCGGGAACATGGCCGACTCTGAAAAAGCCGGATGCCGAAACAGGACAATCGCCGTGATTTTGCTGCATTTGTAGCGTAAATCAACCATTTTTTGTACTTTTGCTTTCGAATGAAGCAGTTGTAAACAATTACGTTTGTCATTCACCGGCATGCAATAGTTGCATGCTCATTCACACGAATAGGAAAAACATGAAGATTGCACTGATCGGTTATGGTAAAATGGGGCACGAGATTGAAAAAATTGCCCTGGAGAGAGGGCACGAAGTAGTGTGTACCATCGACATGAACGAAGAGGAGAAGTTTAACTCCCCGGCATTTCGCAGCGCCGACGTGGCCATTGAGTTTACCTCACCCGCCAGCGCCCTCCAAAATTACAGAAGGGCATTTGCAGCCGACGTGCCGGTCGTCTCCGGCACCACGGGATGGCTGGAGCACCTGCCCGAAATCAGGGAGGCTTGCGACAAAGAGGGAAAGACCTTCTTTTATGCATCGAACTTCAGCCTTGGCGTCAATATTTTCTTTGCGCTCAACAATCATCTGGCCAAGATAATGAATCAATTTCCCGGTTACGATGTGCGCATGGAAGAGACACACCATATGCACAAGCTGGATGCGCCCAGCGGCACAGCCATAACACTGGCCGAAGGAATTCTGGCACATATCGGCAGAAAAGACAAATGGGTGTTGGACAAGACAGACAAGGTCGATGAGCTTCCGATCAAAACCTTTCGCGAAGGAGAAGTGCCCGGCATCCACACTGTGATCTACGAGTCGGAGGCCGACAGCATCCGCATCACCCACGATGCCAAAAACAGAAAAGGATTTGCCCTGGGTGCCGTGCTGGCAGCAGAATTTACGAAAGGGAAGAAAGGTTTTTTGGGCATGAGCGACATGCTGGGTATTTTGTAAAATTAAATCAGAAAAAAAACGATGCAACTCAAACAACGACTCTCACACGCCACAGGCCGCCAATGGATTTGGTTTGCCGTATGGGTAGCCATGACCATACTTTTCGCAATGTGGGCGGGCTCTCCGTGGATACTCCTCTTTATCCTCCTTTTTCTCGATATCTACATCACCAAATTCGTACCCTGGGGATTTTGGAAAAAATCGAAAAACAACACATTCCGCAAAACCATGGAATGGGTCGATGCCATCCTTTTTGCGTTGATAGCCGTCTACTTTATTAACACCTTCTTCTTTCAGAATTACCAGATACCCACCTCGTCACTGGAGAAATCGTTGCTTGTAGGGGATTTCCTGGCCGTGAGCAAGCTCAGTTACGGGCCACGGGCACCCATCACACCGCTCTCCTTCCCCCTGGCACAGCACACCATGCCGGTGGTTGGCGGCAAGTCCTATTTCGAAAAGCCTCAATGGAAGTACAACCGCCTGAAAGGGTTTGGCAATGTAAAAAGAAACGACATCGTTGTCTTCAACTTCCCAACCGGCGATACGGTAGCGCTAAATCAGCAAGGCGTGGATTTTTATACGCTGTCGAGGCATAACTCCAATGGCAGCGCCGGCGTACGTGCCGACAAACGTACCTATGGCGAGATCGTATACCGCCCGGTAGACCGCCGTGAAAATTATGTAAAAAGATGCATCGGCCTTCCCGGGGAAACCATCGAACTAAGAAACGACACCGTTTATATCGACGGCACATTGCTCCCCAACCCCCGCCTTTCTCAGCACAACTACATGATCCATACCGACGGGACACAGATCTCTGCCGAGCTCTTCGAGGAGCTGGGCATCAACAAAGCCGATTATTATACACAGGATGGCTATGGACAGGTCATTCCCCGCTCACAGGATTTAACCGGAGTAGACAGCCTGAGCCTGGCTTTGTTTGGACTGCAGCAGCATAACGGCAACAATGGCAGGATCTACTTCAGCATACCCATGACCCTCGGGATGGTTGCTTCCATGAAAGCGAAACCCTTCGTGTGGGATGTGATCAAAGAAAAAGAACAACCGGGGATGAGCTATTATTACCCGGTCAACTACGAAACGGGATGGACGCGCGACACCTTTGGCCCGCTGTGGATACCCCAAAAGGGAGCGACGGTGACGTTCGATACCGACGTGGATTTCAAGGTGGCCGCTTACGAACGGTGCATCAAGAATTACGAAGGGAATGATTTCGCCTACCGCGACGGAAAGGTGTATATAAACGGGGTACAGACAGATTCATACACGTTCAGGTTCGACTACTACTTCATGATGGGAGATAACCGCCACAATTCGGCCGACTCGCGCGTATGGGGCTTTGTGCCGGAAGATCATGTGGTGGGCAGGCCTGTACTCATATGGTTGTCGCTGGAGAAAGACAAAGGATGGTTCAACGGGAAGATACGATGGAAAAGATTGTTCCGCAGCGCGAAGATTCCGGCATGAACAAACCGGAGAGAATGGCGGCAGTACTCCTCTCGTCATGCTATCTTGCACCCGTGGAATATTACAGCGCTCTTTTCAGGGCAGAAAAGGGCATTATTGAGATACACGACAACTATCAGAAACAGTCGTACCGTAATCGGTGCAACATTGCCGGAGCAAACGGAGTGCTTTCGTTGACTATTCCCGTGGTAAAACCTACCCAAACACAATGCAAGATGAAGGATATCCGTATTGCTGACCACGGAAACTGGCAGCACCTCCACTGGAACGCCATCGTATCGGCCTACAACTCCACACCCTTCTTCCGGTATTACGAAGAGGATTTTCGCCCCTTTTTCACGAAAAGATTTGATTTCCTGCATGACTTCAACGAAGGGTTGAGACAGCTTATTTGCCGGTTGACCGGCATTGAAACGGCCGTTGTTTACACCACGGAGTATAACGAAACAATTGCACCCGGCCTCTATGATCTGCGCGAGGCAATCCATCCCAAAAAAAAGCCGGATTGGGTCACACCCGTTTATTATCAGGTTTTTTCCTCCAAAAACGGTTTCATCCCGAATCTCAGCATCCTTGATCTGTTGTGCAACATGGGTAACGAAAGCCGGCTTTTCCTGATTTAATATTTTTCCACCTCTTTCTGCGGGACAAATGTTTTCGCCTGATGGGCTTGGAAATGCCTCGTTTTTCATGTACTTTTGCAGTTTGTAACGAATGTCTTTGGCAGCAAGCAACTATGGTACCATTCACGGTTATGGAAACAGACAGCCAGAAGAAGACCGATAATTATTTCAAAACAGATGCAACATAAAACAAGAGTCCGTTTTGCACCCAGCCCGACAGGGCCTCTGCACATCGGGGGAGTGCGCACAGCACTCTATAATTACCTGTATGCCAAACAAGCGGACGGCGATTTCATTCTCCGCATAGAGGATACCGACTCCACGCGGTTTGTACCGGGTGCAGAAGAGTATATTCAGGAAGCTTTCAACTGGCTGGGACTCTCATTCGACGAAAGTCCCGAGAAGGGAGGAAAACATGGTCCGTACAGACAATCGGAGCGTAAAGAAATATACAAGCAATATGTTGAGGAGCTCCTGGATAAGGGGGCAGCCTACATTGCCTTTGACACCCCGGAGGAGCTGGATGCCAAGCGAAGTGAAATACCGAACTTCCAGTACGATGCCTCTACAAGGGAGTTGATGCGAAATTCCCTCACGCTTACAGCCGATGAGACACAATCGCTTGTAGCCGGCGGAACACAATATGTGGTCCGCATCAAAATTGAACCCGGCCAGGACATCACCGTACGCGACATGATCCGCGGCGATGTGGTAATCAACTCGTCGGTGCTCGACGACAAAGTAATTTACAAATCTTCGGACGAGCTGCCTAC
>NZ_DCEN01000041.1:3133-16379 GCF_002316955.1 Proteiniphilum sp. UBA1028 | reverse complement strand
AAGCATGCCCCGTTTTGCCCACTTACCCCTCCTGCTCAAACCCGAAGGGAACGGAAAGCTGAGTAAACGCGACGGTGACCGGCTTGGCTTTCCTGTTTTTCCGCTGGAATGGAGAGATCCCTCCTCTGGTGAGCTTTCGTCGGGGTACCGTGAAAGCGGTTACCTGCCTGAAGCAGTGATTAACTTTCTGGCTTTCCTGGGATGGAACCCGGGAACAGAGCAGGAGATCTTCTCGCTTGAGGAACTCACAAAAGCATTCTCGTTTGAACGATGCAGCAAGAGCGGCGCCAAATTCGACGTTGAAAAAGCAAAATGGTATAATCATCAATATATTCTCAAGATGCCGGACAGTGACCTGGCTACCCTCTTCGTGCCGCTGATCCGGGAAAAAGGGATCACTGTCTCTCTGGAGAAAGTGACCAGGGTGGTGGCATTGGTGAAGGAGCGCATTCATTTTGCAAAAGAGCTCTGGGATCAGTCTGCCTATTTCTTTGTGGCACCTGAGAGATACGACGAGAAGACCATTCGCAAGCGATGGAAAAAAGAGACACCCGATCAAATGCGCCAGCTGATGGCTCTCATTGAAGAGATGGACGACTTCTCACCGGCATATCAGGAAAAGACCGTGATGGACTGGATTCAGCAACATGGGTTCCATACGGGAAACATCATGAATGCATTCCGTCTGGCTATTGTGGGCGAGGGCAAGGGAGTGCACATGTTCGACATCACGGAAGTGATCGGGAAAGAAGAGACGCTGAACAGATTGCAAAAAGCCATTGACACCATACCGCTGCCCGACGAAAATGTATAATACCGTCATCACACTTATAGCATTCCTCTTACGCCTTGTGGCTCCATTTCATAAAAAGCTGAGGCTGATGACAAGCGGGCACAAGCATACTTACCGGCGACTAAAGAAGGAGATTGATCGTTCCGCACAGTATGTGTGGTTTCATGCTGCATCGCTGGGGGAGTTTGAACAGGCTCGCCCGCTCATCGAAGCAGTCAGGAGAGAGCACCCTGCATACAAGATCCTGCTCACCTTTTTCTCTCCCTCGGGATACGAAGTACGAAAAGATTACCCGCTGGCCGACATTGTCTGCTACCTGCCCTTCGATACGAGAAGGAACGTAAGACGTTTCCTTGATCTGGCAAGCCCGCAAGTGGCGATCTTCATCAAGTATGAATTCTGGTATAACTACATCCACGAAAGTTATCTGCGGCAAATTCCGCTCTACCTGGTCTCGGCCGTTTTTCGTCCCAACCAGTTTTTTTTCCGGAAGAGCGGGTTGCAATACAGAAAGGTGCTTCAGTACTACACCCATTTTTTCGTACAGGATGAAGCATCAGCTCAGTTGCTGAAGGATCATCATATTCAACAGGTAACCGTGGCCGGCGACACCCGCATAGACCGGGTTATTGAGATTCAAAAGGAAGCCAGGCAGTTACCGGTGGTTGAAAAATTCGCCGATGACAGCCCGCTGGTCTTCGTTGCCGGCAGCTCCTGGGCACCCGACGAAGAGATCTTTATCGATTATTTCAATTCGCACCCCGCAATGAAACTGATCATAGCCCCACACGAGATCCACGAATCACACCTTGCAGAAATCGAGCAAAAGCTGCTACGCCCTTGCATCCGCTATTCTCAGGCGACAGAAGAGAACGCGAGTCAGCATGACTGCCTCATCATCGACTGTTTTGGCTTGCTTTCTTCCATTTATCGATATGCCCATATCGGCTACATCGGAGGGGGATTTGGCGCAGGCATCCACAACCTGGCCGAGGCGGCAGTCTACGGCATCCCGGTTATATTCGGGCCCAATTACGGCAAGTTCAGGGAAGCACACGGACTTATCGAACAGGGGGGAGGATTTTTCATCGACAATAAGGTCGCATTCAACCGACAGATGGATCTTTTTATGAGTGATCCTTCGACAAGGATACAGGCAGGAGAAAAAGCAAACGCTTATATATTCGGCAATGCCGGGGCGACAAGCAAGATAACCAGGCATCTATCGCTGTAAACAGGATCCCATTGCCCCGAAATGAGATTCAACAAACATTTCGAGCTGTTCGTTGTTTTACAACTATTATATAACCAACATACAGAGGCATGAGCGCATCATCAAGCAAAAAGAAAAAGATTAGAATCAGGACAAAGATATTTGTGCCGATGGTTTTTATTGCAGCGATACTCCTCGTCACCTATGTTTTTCCCCGTCAGGGAAGCTTTAAATATTCGTTCAGCGAAGGCAGGCCCTGGCAATACGGCCTTCTTACAGCACCTTTCGATTTTCCCATCTACAAGCCGGCAGATCAGCTGAAGGCAGAACAAGACAGCATCCTGAAGTTTTACGAGCCCTATTTTGAAGTGGACGAGGAGGTGCAAAAGAGCGCCCTTGCCGATTTTGATGCCGATGTTAACCTGAACGACAAGCTCTCCCGGCTGCCAGCAGAATATAAGTTGTATATCCGCGACAAGCTACAACATTTGTACACAAACGGGATCATGCGTTCGGCCGACTATGACCGGATATTGGACTCGGCAACCGGCTCATTGCGGATAAAAAAAGGAAATGTTGCCGAATCAAGAAAAATTGAGACTTTTTTCACAATCCGCTCGGCATATGAAAAAGTACTGAACGACGTCCCTCGTGGTGTAGACGCTGCAGTGGTACGATCTGCCGATATCAACGAATATATTCGCGAAAATGTGATTTTTGATGCCGCAACCTCGGAGAAAGCACAAAATGAATTTGTGCAACAGGTCGACATTAGCCGGGGGATGGTACAGCAGGGGCAGCGCATCATCGACCAGGGAGAAATTGTGGATGCAAGGACGTACAATATCCTCTCCTCCCTGAAGCGTGTCTCCGAAGAGCGGAGCGGCGGATCATCCAGAAGTAGCGGGATTATCCTCGGGCAACTCCTGCTGGTCTCCCTGATGTTTGCCTCTTTTCACCTCTATCTCCTGTTCTTTAGGCCTACCGAATACCGCAACCGGAAACATGTGGTATTCATGCTACTGCTGATCCTTATTTTTTTATTGCTCACGGCCATCAATGTCAGGTTTGATCTTTTTAGCGTCTATATCATTCCATACGCCATCGTCACCATACTTATCCGGACGTTCATCGATTCCAGGACTGCCCTGTTTGCCAGTCTTATTACGATCATTTTGAGTTCGCTCATGGTGCCTTTTCCTTTTGAGTTCATCGTGATACAGATAGCCGTATCCATGGTCTCCATCTTCATGCTGAAAGAATTGTCGGAACGTTCGCAGCTGATACGAAGTTCTTTCTTTATCCTGCTTACGTACATTCTGGTCTACATAGGACTAATCCTGTATCAGGAGGGAAGCCTGAAGGAAGGTGACTGGCTCATGCTGGTCTATTTTCTGATCAACTTTATATTCATCATGTTCTCCTACTCCCTGGTATATCTGGTGGAAAAATCGTTCGGCTTCATTTCAGGAGTAACCCTGGTGGAGCTCTCCAACATTAACAAGCCATTGCTGAAAGAACTCTCGGAAAAAGCACCCGGCACCTTTCAGCACTCGCTTCAGGTATCCAATCTGGGAATGGCTGCTGCCACAAAAATTGGCGCCAATGCATCTTTGATCAGAACAGGGGCGCTGTATCACGATGTGGGTAAAATGATGAACCCGGCCTTTTTTACGGAAAATCAAACGCCCGGCATGAATCCGCATGCGGGACTTCCTCTTGAGGAAAGTGCTCGCATCATCATCAGCCACGTAAAAGATGGTGTTAAGATTGCCCTGAAATACAATGTTCCGCAGCAGATCGTCGACTTTATTGAAACCCACCACGGCACAAGTGTACCCAAGTATTTTTATATCTCCTGGAAAAATGCCAATCCGGACAAAGAGGCCAACGAGGCCGACTTTCATTATCCGGGGCCAAATCCGTTCTCAAAAGAGACGGCCATCATGATGATGGCCGATGCTGTGGAAGCGTCATCGCGAAGCTTGCCCGAATATACAGAAGAGTCTTTGCGCAACCTTGTGAACAAAATTATTGACGCACAACTGAACGAAGGATATTTCAGGCTGGCACCCATCACCTTCAGGGATATTCAAACTGTAAAAGATGTGTTTGTGGATAAGCTGAAGACCATGTATCATTCGCGCATCGCCTATCCCGAGCTGAAACAACAGACAGTTATTCCCACTCAATCGTAGCGGGTGGTTTTGAAGAGATGTCGTACACCACACGATTGACCCCTTTTACCTTGTTGATGATCTCGTTCGAAACCTTCGCAAGAAACTCATAAGGCAAACGGGACCAGTCGGCCGTCATGGCGTCGGTAGACGTTACCGAGCGCAAAGCAACGGTATTTTCGTATGTGCGTTCATCTCCCATCACTCCCACCGATTTAACCGGCAACAAGATAGCGCCCGCCTGCCATACTTTGTCGTAAAGACCGGCTGCGCGGAGGCTCGAGATAAATATATCGTCCGCTTCCTGAGCAATACGCACTTTTTCGGGGGTGATGCTGCCAAGGATGCGAATACCTAGACCCGGCCCGGGAAAAGGATGACGGTGGATGAGGTTCTCCTGCATACCCAGCTCCAGGCCTATTTTTCGGACTTCGTCCTTAAACAACAGCTTCAGAGGTTCGCACAGCTTCAGGTGCATCTTCTCGGGCAACCCTCCCACATTATGATGGCTTTTGATGGTTACGCCGGTAATGGACAGTGACTCGATAATATCGGGATAGATGGTTCCCTGAGCCAGCCATTTAATATCTTTTAGTTTATGAGCTTCCCTTTCAAAGACATCGATAAACCCTTTTCCAATAATCTTTCTCTTTTTCTCCGGATCGGTTACCCCCTCCAGCTCCTTATAGAAATGCTGCTTCGCATCGATACCGATCACATTCAGGCCCAGGTGTGCATAATTATCCAGCACCGTTTCGAACTCATTTTTTCGCAACAATCCATGGTCCACAAAGATACAGGTAAGATTTTTCCCAATGGCCTTGTTGAGTAATACAGCTGTCACCGAGGAATCTACCCCTCCCGACAAGGCCAGAATCACCTTGTCATCGCCCAGCTGTTCTTTCAACTCCTTCACGGTAACAGCAATAAAGGACGACGGCGTCCAGTCTTTGTTCACGCCGGTGATCGTCAGAAAATTATCCAATATCCTTGTACCCTGCTCGGTATGAAACACTTCGGGATGAAATTGCACCCCCCATGTTTGTTCACCTTTAATCTTATATGCTGCCAGGGTGACATCCTCCGTGGATGCAATCACCCTGAAATTGTCGGGTACCTTCACAATGGTATCACCGTGAGACATCCATACCTGACTATTTGTCGGCAAGTCGCCCAAAAGGGGATCACTTCCTTCTTTTACACTCAGATGGGCACGACCATACTCACGGGAATCTGTTTTTCCGACCTCTCCACCGGAAGTGAGAACCATCAGTTGAGCCCCGTAACATATTCCCAGGACAGGATATTTACCGCGAATTTCGCTCAGGTCTGCCTTGAACGCATGATCGTCGTTCACCGAAAAAGGACTACCGGAAAGGATTACCCCCTTCACCGATTCATCACCGAAAGGGAATTTATTATAAGGCACTATTTCGCAGTAAGTGTTCAATTCTCTCACCCGCCTGCCAATTAGCTGAGTAGTCTGGGACCCGAAATCCAGAATAATTATTTTTTCGTGCATAGTGTGTAAATATGAGGAAAATATTTTTAGCGTACAAAGATACAAAAAGTAGGAAAATATAGGCAGCACAGTTCCAAGAACTTTACTCTCCGACTCAACAGCCTTATTCAATGGAGGCTATTGACAATAGAAAAGATAAATAACAGGATGTAATTCTTTTATCTGTATTTTTTCCTATCTTTGAAATCAGAAACAATGCGAATGAAGAGAGAATTTATTTTTTTCACACTGCTGTTTGGAATCTTCTCTATTACAATGCAGGCACAGACACTTGAGGATGCCAAAAAATGGTATCGGGAAGGGAGGTATGCAGAATCGTTGCCCCTATTTCAGACAGAGTATGTGAAGAACCCCAACGATCCGTCACTCAACCAGTGGTTGGGTGTAAGCTTATATGAAACAGGCAATTTGGTCAAAGCAGAGAAACATCTCTCGTTTGCTGCGCAAAAAAAAATTCCAGAAGCATATCTTTATCTTGGTGAATTGTACGCAAAGATGTATCGGTTTGAAGAAGCCGAAGTGGAATTTGAAAAATATCAGCGGGCAAACCGAAAAAACGAAGAAGCCCTGAATAAGCTGGCTCTGCGCCGGGACTATGCGGGGAAACTACAAAGGGCTGTCAACCGCACCGAAGATATACAGATCATTGATAGTCTGGTATTGCCAAAAGCCATTTTTTTATCGGCATACAACCTGAGCAAATCTTCCGGATCGCTGCTGCCGGTAAGCGAGTTTTTCAACAGCCTTCCTGTAAGCGACAAAACACTTTATATGAACGGAAAGGGGGACAAAATATACTATTCCCGGGGCGATCAGGATACAGGCTCCGATCTGTTCACCATGGACAAGCTGATTGACACCTTCGGCAATGAGAAAAAGCTTCCCCAACCCGTCAACGCTGAGAAAGACCAGGCATATCCTTTTGTTATGAGCGACGGACTTACCCTCTATTTTGCGTCTACAGGACACGCATCATTGGGGGGATACGACCTATATGTGACCCGCTACAATCTTCAGACGGACAGCTACCTCGCTCCAAATCAACTGAATATGCCGTTCAACTCTCCTTTTAACGACTATTTGATGGTCATTGACGAAGAGAAAGGAATCGGATGGTTCGCTTCAGACCGTTTCCAGCCGGAAGAGATGGTTTGCGTCTACACATTCATTCCAAACCAGCAGGTGACAATGCTTGAATCGGAAAAGCCGGAAGAGATGGGGCACAGAGCACGTATCTCTGCCATTCGGGACTCCTGGATAGCCCACACAAACTACGATGCACTCCGCGAAAGGGCCAGACAAAAAAACATCGTCTTACAGGAGACTGAAAGTGATTTTGACTTTGTGATCCACAACGGTGTCACGTACCATACCCTCACTGATTTTAAAAGCAGCAGTGCCAGGCAAATCCTTTCGCAGGCTCTGGGCATGGAGAAGCAATGGCAGGCTCTGAATAATGAGCTCTCTGAAAAAAGGGAACAATACGCCAACGGGAACCAAAGCGAAGCCCTTCGTACGTCAATCCTCAACATGGAAAAAGAGGTCTACACGCTTTTTCGGGAAATTAAACGGTTGAAGGTGCAGGCAAGAAACGAAGAAATTCGCACCAATTACTCATTAAACTGACCTGATATGACACTTAATCTTATCATTGTAATTGCACTTCTCATTCTGGGTGTATTGTTTATGCTCGTGGAAATCTTTTTGCTGCCCGGTATCAGCATTGCAGGTATTGCCGGAGCTATATTTCTGATTGGGGGCATTGCTTATGCGTACCTCTTTCTGGGAAGTACAGCGGGAAACATTTCTCTTGCCGCCTCAGCGGCAGCTCTTGGCGGCACGTTTGTCTGGCTGCTCAGGTCAAAGTCGCTGCGAAAGATATCTCTCGACACAAACATTGAAAGCACCGTGGACAACACCAACCTGCAGAAAATGGTTGCCGGAGATACAGGCATCACTATTTCTCGCCTGAACCCCATTGGGAAGGTAATGGTGAACGATGTGGTGGCAGAAGGCAAATCGATGGACGGGGAGTTCATCGACGAGGATACCGAAATTGAAATCGTGAAAGTAGAAACATACAATGTGTTGGTAAAGAGAAAAAATGCTCACTGACACAAAAAAATATTGATGCTTATATAACACCAAAAACAAATCATTATGGCTTTATCATTTCCTCTGATTATTACCGTTGCGGTAATTGTCATTTTCTTACTGATTTTTTTTCATTATGTGCCTTTCTTCCTTTGGATAAATGCGTTATCAGCAGGAGTACGCATCTCACTGGTACAGTTATTTCTGATGCGTTTACGCCGTGTACCGCCACATACCATTGTGTATGCAATGATTGAGGCGCATAAAGCCGGGTTGAAGAATGTTACGCGCGACAATCTGGAAGCGCACTATCTTGCGGGAGGGCATGTGGAGAAAGTGGTCCACGCCCTGGTTTCAGCCTCAAAAGCGAACATCGACCTCACTTTTCAAATGGGCACAGCCATTGACCTGGCTGGTCGCGATGTCCTGGAAGCAGTACAGATGTCCGTCAATCCGAAAGTGATCGACACCCCCCCGGTGACAGCGGTAGCCATCGATGGCATCCAGCTCATTGCCAAAGCGCGTGTTACTGTGCGTGCAAACATCAAGCAACTGGTGGGTGGCGCCGGCGAGGAAACCATCCTGGCCCGTGTGGGTGAGGGTATCGTCTCGTCTATCGGCTCGGCTGTATCGCACAAGTCGGTACTCGAAAATCCCGACTCAATCTCCAAGCTGGTGCTGAAGAAAGGCCTCGATGCGGGAACAGCTTTTGAGATACTCTCCATCGATATCGCAGACATTGACATAGGTAAGAACATAGGAGCCGTGTTACAGATGGATCAGGCACAGGCGGACAAGAACATAGCCCAGGCTCGTGCCGAAGAACGCAGAGCCATGGCCATCGCCCTGGAGCAGGAGATGAAGGCCAAGGCACAGGAAGCCCGCGCCAAGGTGATCGAAGCCGAAGCAGAGGTTCCCATTGCCATGGCCGAAGCATTCCGCAACGGTAACCTGGGTATTATGGATTACTATAGGATGGAAAATATCAAAGCCGATACCGACATGCGGGATTCCATCGCCAAGCCACAAGGTGGCGGCGGAAATAAAAAATAATTAAAAAACGACCTATATAGACTATACTGATTATGAGAATTATACCTGAGTCGGAGTTGATCATTAATTCCGATGGAAGTGCTTTTCATCTCCATATCAAACCCGGGCAACTCTCTGACAAGATTGTGATGATGGGCGATCCGGACCGGGTGACGATGACTGCCTCTTTTTTTGACGAGATTGAGTGCGACGTGCAAAGCCGCGAGTTTCACACGGTCACAGGCATGTACAAGGGAAAGCGTATTACCGCTCTCTCACACGGCATTGGCACGGACAACATCGACATCGTACTCACAGAACTGGATGCGTTGGCCAACATAGATTTCGGGACACGCATGGTGAAGGAGGAGTTTACACAACTTACCATGATCCGCGTGGGCACATCCGGTGGGATGCAACCACACTGCCCCGTTGGCTCCTATGTGGTTTCGGAGAAATCGATCGGATTTGACGGGTTGATCCACTATTATGCCAACTCGGGGGCTATCCGCGAGAAAGATTTTGAAGAGGCTTTCCAGAAGCATGTAAACTGGTCACCCTTTCACTGCTCTCCTTATGTGGTCAGTGCCGACGAGGAGCTTGTCGACCGCATTGGACACGACATGATTCGCGGTGTGACCATCTCGGCCATCGGGTTCTATGGGCCCCAGGGACGCCATGTACGGATGCCGCTGGCTGATCCCGACCTGAATGCAAAAATTGAATCGTTCCGTTTTGAAAATTACGCCATCACCAACTACGAGATGGAAAGTTCTGCCATTGCAGGACTGGGGAAATTAATGGGGCACAAAGCAATGACGGTGTGCGCCATCATTGCCAACCGCGTGGCGCTGGAATCGAATGCAGACTACAAGGGATCCACGGAAGAACTGATCAGAATCGTACTGGATCGCATTTGAACAATCCACGATAGAGATTGACTTTCAGATCACCCGTTGTCGACAATGCATGTCGTACACATTCAATATGAATAAATTAAAAAAGTTATGAGAAAAATTTTCACGCTATTGCTTCTGATAACAAGTTTTGTTACCATAGCACAACAAAATCCAACCTTGCCCGTCGACCCAAATGTCAGGACTGGCAAACTGGAGAACGGACTCACCTATTACATTCGCAACAACGGACTTCCCGAAAACAGAGCCGATTTTTACATCGCTCAAAAGGTGGGTTCCATGCAGGAAGAAGACAACCAGGCCGGGCTGGCCCACTTTCTGGAACACATGGCTTTTAACGGCACCAAAAACTTCCCCGGCAAGAGCATGCTCAACTATCTGCAGGACAATGGCATTAAATTTGGCACCAACATCAATGCCTATACCTCCTTCGACGAAACCGTCTATTATATAAACAACATCCCCACTACCAACCAGCAACTGATGGACTCAGCCCTGCTGGTATTGCATGACTGGTCCAACGCCATTGCCCTGGAAGAAGAGGAGCTGGAGAATGAGCGGGGTGTAATTCGCGAAGAGTGGCGCACACGTGGTGGTGCACAGCAACGTCTATGGGATCAGCTTCTTCCCAAGATGTATCCAGGCAGCAAGTATGCCAAGCGGATGCCCATTGGCAACATAGACGTGATCAATAACTTCAAGCCTGAAGAGATCAGGGCTTATTATCACAAATGGTATCGTCCTGACATGCAGGGAATCATTGTGGTGGGAAATGTAAATGTGGATGAGATGGAGCAAAAGATAAAAGCCCTGTTCTCCCCCATCACACTCGATGCAGAAAGGGCCACACGGGAATACTTCCCTGTTCCCGACAACAAGGAGCCCATTGTTGCGGTAGCTACCGATACCGAAGCACGGAATACGAGCATCATGATGTTTTACAAGCACGATCCAATGCCGGAGGAGCTTAAAAATACACAGGCCGGTTATCTGACGCAATATATTTTGAGTGCGGCCTCCTCGATGATGAACCAGCGATTTGCTGAAATGATACAAAAACCGGATGCGCCGTTCACGTCCGCCTATGCTTACGATGGTGATTACTTCGTGGCCAAGACAAAAGATGCATGGACGGTTGTTGCCGGAAGTGCGGAGGAGAAGATCAAGGAGGCTCTGGCAGCCATGGTCCGGGAAACGGAACGGGTGAAACGATATGGCTTTACCCCTTCCGAGTACGAAATTGCCCGTACAAATATCCTGAAAAGTTACGAAAATGCATACAACAACCGGGATAAGCAACGAAACTCCGCCTATTCCCAGGAATATGTGCGTGCCTTCACCGACGGGGAGGCTATTCCCGGCATTGAGTTTGAGTATCGGTTTATGCAGTCCATGACACCCAATATACCGGTGGAAGCGATCAACCAAACGATCAAACAGCTCATCGGCGACGAAAACATCGTAATCTCTGTGACAGGCCCTCAGAAAGAAGGCCTGGTCTACCCTGCCGAAGAAGAGTTGCTGGCTGTCCTGGATGCAGTAAAGGCCGAAACCATTGAACCCTATGCCGAGCAGGTGATCGAGGAACCGCTCGTGACCTCACCACCCACACCGGGTAAAATCACGAAAGAAGAAAAAGATGCGGCACTGGATGCCACTGTCTGGACATTGCAAAACGGCATGAAAGTGATCCTGAAGAATACTGATTTTAAGGATGACGAGATCAGGATGACGGGATCAAGCGTGGGCGGCTACTCGCAATATGCCATTCAGGACCCGGTCAACAGCAAGCTGATGAATGCGGTGATGAAACTGGGCGGTGTAGGGAACTTCAGCGCGACGGACCTGCCCAAGGTGCTTGCCGGAAAAACAGCATCGGCCAGTCCGGGCATCAGCCTCATTACGCAAAATTTCAACGGCTCCTCCTCGATCAGGGATTTTGAGACCATGCTGCAGCTGGTGTATCTCTACTTCACAGCCCCCCGCAAAGACAACGACGCCTTCCAGTCGTACCTGCAACGGATGGAGACCCAACTCAGGAATCAGGAAGCTGAACCAATGGTGGCCTTCAGCGATTCGATCACCGCTGCGCTGTATGGTGATAATCCACTGGCTGTAAGGATCAGGGTAGCCGACCTAAAGCAACTCGATTACGACCGGATCATGGAGATGTACAAACAACAATTCAGCAATCCCGGTAGTTTTGTATTTACCTTTGTCGGCAATATCGACGAGGAGAAAGTACGTCCGGTGGTGGAACAATATCTTGCATCTTTGCCAGGTCAGGCTGTAAAAGGGGAATTCATCCGGGTACCGATGAATTTCAAAGAAGGAGAAACGAATAATATTTTCAAGCGTGAAATGCAAAATCCCAAAGCCTCCGTGTTCAACACATTCACCGGCAAAGTGGAACGCAATATGAAGAATCAGATACTGATGAGTATGTTCGACCAGATCCTGGACATTGTATACACCGAAAAGGTACGCGAGGAAGAGGGCGGCACCTACGGAGTATCCTCTGCCGGCGCCATTTCCCGTTATCCGGAAGGACAAACCATCCTACAGATCATGTTTGACACAGACCCTGAGAAGATGGCACACCTCAACGAAATCATTTACAATGTGTTGAAGGAAATTGCGGCCAACGGACCCCGCGAAACGGACTTCACGAAGGTGAAAGAATACATGAATAAGAGCTACAACGAAAGCCTGAAAGAAAACGGTTACTGGCTGAATGTACTTGACACCCGTTATTTCTATGGGGAGGATACCTACACCAACTACATTGAGACAGTAAATGCAGTCACTCCTGGAGAGATTAAGGAGTTTGCTGCAAATCTGATAAATCAGGGGAACAAGAAAACGATTGTCATGATGCCAAAAGTAAACGAATAAGAGAAAACACAAGATATATGTGTGTAAAAGGATGCAGCCGCAGGGTTGCATCCTTTTTTGTGGAGAACTGGAAATCTGTTTTTGCCTTCATACATCATTTTATTCTTTCGCTTGGTAATCAAACCAGTCGAAATAAGCTTTGGCACTACTCTCTTTGCCATTGGATGAAGCATAGAGCCCGATCATCACACCGGTGAACCCTCCTGCCACTTCGGTACTCAAGTAGCGCGTATCCTGTTTACCCAATTCAATGTATTCCCTTACGAGCGGATCAGCAAGATAGAATGAATATTGATCAGGAGAACCCTCCATTTTAAGCAATACCCTGTTCCCATTCACCGCCTTTTCGGCTGCAATGAACGAGATCGATCCCACGCGGACACGCAACTGCACCAACCGCTTATCCCCTGATTTCCTGAGCAGCAGGTCGTAATGATGGGTGTTGTTCTGGATCAATGTCATTCCAGCCTCTTCGTTCTCGAACGCAGAATTGAACTCCAGCTCCGTTGCTGCCATAAAATCATGTTCGGTCTGTTTCCGGCATACCACGGAGACCGCGTCGGCATCGTTCAGGGTGTAGGGAGATGCGGTGATCCGCAAAGA
>NZ_DCEN01000041.1:0-2849 GCF_002316955.1 Proteiniphilum sp. UBA1028 | reverse complement strand
GTGGGGACGTTCATCTCCAGGGAGACGGTGCCATTGCCGTTCACCTGGGGCCATCCCCCTGAGGGCCAGTCCACCGGTGCCAGAAAGGTCTCCCGTCCGAGCACATGGTAATAAGCCCACTGGTGTGTGACCCGGAAGCCGAGGAACACCATCCACCAGGAGCCATCCTGCGCCTGCACCATATCTCCATGTCCCACACCCTGGATCCGGTTGGCCTGACCCCGACGATTGGCGTGGGTAAGTATCGGATTAAGCGGACAAGATTCATAAGGTCCGTAGAGATATTTACTCCGCCCGATGGTCACGCTGTGCATGTATTCGGTGCCTCCTTCTCCCAACATCAGATAATAGTAGCCATCTTTTTTGTAAATGTGGGGAGCCTCCGGGAAACGTCCGCCGGTTCCTCCCCAGACAAGACGCTCGGGAGCCACTGTCTTACCGGTTTGTATGTCGATTTCGGTAATCCGGATTCCTTCATCTCCCTGCGTCACAAAATAGGTTCTGCCATCGTCGTCCCAGAAGATATCGGGGTCGATGCTGTTGATATCAACCCATATGGGGTCACTCCACGGACCGGCAGGATCGGTGGCGGTACAATAGAAATTACCCCCTCCCGACACGTTGGTGCAGATCACATAGAACACCCCTTCACGATAGCGTAGCGATGGCGCGTACAAACCACCGGAGGCGGGTGCTTTCTGCAACGGAAGCTGAGAATCGCGGGTAAGGCAGTGCCCTATTTGCTGCCAGTTGACCAGGTCTTTGCTGTGATAAATGGGCAATCCGGGGAAATACTCGAACGAAGAGGTCACCAGGTAAAAGTCGTCGTTCACCCGGCACACACTCGGATCGGGATTAAATCCCCTGATGATTGGATTCTGATAGCCGCTTTGAGCCTGCAAGGTGCCAGCCATGCATAAAAAGACAACCAAGCAGATAGCCGTTTGAACCAAATGGAATTTTCCCTTATGGATAAAATATGATTTTATTGACATCACCTATTCCTGTTTAAAATGGATATTTTCCTGCTTCCGCTCCTTTCATTATGCCATCCATGGCATAATGGTCCTTGATTTCACCCGTATGGCGATCGACCACCCTGCCCGTTTCCCAGTAGAAGGGTACCAGCCCGTGGTTCTTGGCTTCGCGGGTCACGGTTTCGTCGTAGAGGTTGCGCGACTTGTCGTGTGCCTCCTGGTTTGCTCCCAGTCCGGTGCGAATGGTGATGGCACCATACTCACCCAGGATCACCGGGATCCCTTTGTCCACGAACTTCGCCTTCATCTTGCCGAACAAGGACTTCATCTCTGCCTCGTCACCAAAAGTCGAATTGCGATCCGATCCGCTTACTGCGAAAGGCCCCCAGAAGTAGGCCATCCTGCCCCAGGTTTCATCCTGTGTCATGCCGCAGAATGTCCAGGGATTGTAGTAATGCACCTCCGCCATCAGCCGGTTGGGCACCACATCGGTCGGCATATCGCCAAACAGGCTGTGGGTCATGTCGATATCGGTATTCGGTCCCTGCACAATCAGGTTGCGGACAGCATTGTTGCTCCCGGTGGCGCGTACCGCATCGATGAACGTCTGCAGATAGCTTTTCAGCACGGCCATCTTCTGGGCGGTGTCCACGTTGGGTTCGTTGGTTCCGGCAAAGAGTAGATGTTCGTCGTAGTGGTTCAGCCTGTTTGCGATTTGCGTCCACAAAGCATGCTGCTTCCGGTTGTTTTCCTCCTGCCTGTCGGGTGTACAGTTGTTTTCCAGCCACCCTCCATCCCAATGGATGTTGACGATGGCATACATATCGTTGGCTACACAATAGCCCACCACCTCATTGACACGATCCAGCCAGCTCTCCCTGATCTTGTAGTTCTCTACATCTTCGATGTACTGATCCCAGGCACAGGGAATGCGGATGGCGTTAAAACCCAGTTGTTTGATTTTTACAATATAGTCTGCTGTGATTTTGGGATTCCCCCAGGCCGTTTCTCCACCGATGGCTTCCAGGGTATTTCCGATGTTCCAGCCAGCATGAATCTTGGCTGCCAGCACCGTGGCGTCGCTCTCCATGCCCACATCAGGGATCGTACCGGCCCGCTGGGTGGCGGTAACCGTTTCCGTCAGATCGCCCAACGTGAAGGTGATTGTTCCGGTTCGTTCCGCTCCATAGTTGGCCGCCACGTTGAAGGTTCTGGTCTGTTCTGTCATCGCGGCACGGGCGGTTGCTTCGGTAATCCAGCCCTCGTTGCAGGCAACGGTGACCGGTCCGTTTGCTGTCAACCGGACTTCAATCTGAGCGCCCTCGGCGCTTATATCCGTGAACGCAGTTGGCGCAACCATCAATCCATCGGCAGCAGCTTGGACTACCGCTACGGTTTGGGTGACATTGCCCCCTTTCACGGTCAGGGTAGTGGAACGGTCGCTGGTAGTGGAATTGGCATCTGCCGTCACGGTAAACCGGTAAACACTTTTTGAAGAAGAGGATGCCGGCAGCACCCGACACCAACTCTCCTCATTGCTTTTCACCTCCAGTGCAACATTCGATTTGACGGACAGAATCTCGCTCCCTCCCGTTTTGGAGAAAATCAATTCCGAACGGGCCGGCATGATTTCCGGGGCGACCGGCTCATCTTCACCGGAGCAGGCTATCATGCAAATCAAAAGAGCAAGCAGCAAGGAAACATTCATTTTTTCAAAGTGTTTTCTCATACGATTCTACTGAATTGTCACTGTTCATAAAGTCAATACTTGCCGGGGGTAATCACCTTGTTGATGGTTACACTGACCTTGGATGGATCAACAAGCTGTACCCAGAGGTTGTACAGCTCGATCGTCCAAACCACGGCACCCTC
>NZ_DCEN01000063.1:24102-27819 GCF_002316955.1 Proteiniphilum sp. UBA1028 | reverse complement strand
CAGTTATCCGACCATTGCTCCGATTGGAATGTGTCGCCCGCCCCGGCAGGTGCCCAGAAGTAGAAATCATTTACATACGAACGTGCCAATTGCGGATTCAACCAGAAGCGTTTTTCATCGATCTGTGTTGTGGGTTCGATCCCCAAGGGATCGCAAGCTGAGGTAATTACCGACAAGCATGCAAGGAATAAACCAACCGTTATATATTTGTATGTGTTGCGTTTCATAATTAACTAAGATTTTTTATAATGTTACTGTAACCCCTAAAGTGTAAGAGCGCTGTGTAGGGTAACTTCCCAACGTTCCGTTATTGTTATAGATGGAAGCTCCTGATGTAATAAATTCGGGGTCTTGCAAACCTTTGAGCGGGTATGACTTCTTCGTCCACACGAAAGCGTTGGTTACCACAAAACTTAAGTCCAATCCCTGAATATACGAAACATTTTTCAAGATGTTTCTTTTCATATCGTAGCGTAAGCTGATGTTTTTCAGCTTCAGGTAAGAAGCGTCAAAAGCCCAGATATCTATATAGCTGTATCCCCAGCCATTTCCTTCAGGAACCGGGATAGGCAATGCAGCGTTTACATCCGGATGGCTTGGTGTATAAGCATTTTGGAAAGCATACTGTCCGTAGTTCCACATGTAGCTTTGCTGGCTACGGAGAGGCGAAGGCATTGCACCCGATACGTTGGTCGCACCCTGGAAGAAAACTTCAAAATCAAATCCGTTCCAGTCTGCACCCAGCGTTACCCCAAACTGGGTCAGGGGAGTGGTGCCGGGTCTGTTCAGTGTATAATAGTCATTAACCCTGCCGTCTCCGTTCAGGTCGACAAGCGCTACGGTTCCTAAAGTCATATTACGGGAAGCATGGAGCATGGAGTTATACATATTGTTCCAGTCTCCGTACTTTCCGTCCGTAGCAAGCCCGAGAGGATATACCGGATGCATCCAGCGCTTTCCAATGTTGTCGAAAGTAGGTGACCACCAGTCGGAGCTTTTGTCTGTGTGGCGGCTTTGGCGTTCATCCCAGTATGAGTAGTTCAGTCCGAGACGGTACCCTACTTTCTCAATTTTGTCTTGCCAGTTGACGGAAACTTCGAATCCTCCCTTGCGTGAAGTCGCATAAGGTGCATTAATTTGAGGGATGTTAGGCATACCCAAAATGTCAGAACGAACCATATCATCTGTCATGTTCATTACATCTCCCTTATTCATATAGAGGAATGCATCGACAGCGCCGGTCAGTCGATCTCTAAACAAGCCATAGTCCAACCCAACACCGTATTGTGTGCTGCTTGACCAGCGAAGGTCGTTGGCGATGGTATTTACGTACCATCCCACATTGGGATTCATGTTGGTGCCAAATAATACGCGGTTATTATTTTGTGTATATTGTGTCAGGAAAGAGAACGGCTTTCCTACTTCATTTCCTACCAATCCTATTCCACCGCGTAACTTCAACATGTTTACAATATTCGGATTGATCAGATTTTTAAACCAGGTCTCTTGTGTGGCAACCCACCCTAACGAGAAAGCGTGGAAATAACCCCAGCGTTTTTCCGGGCTGTAGCTCAATGACCCGTTGTAGTTAGCACTGTATTGGAACAGATATTTGTTGTCATAATCGTAGGTGAGGCGTCCTATGTATGATGCTGATCCCCATTCCGTGGCATTTCCTTTATTTTCAACCATTTCAGCTCCTAAATCAATCTGTGGGGCTAGGGTGGTAGGGTACCCCCTTTTCTTTGCTGAAGTCCAGTTTTCATGACGTGTCTGACTCTGATAGTTTACCATGGCCGATAAATTATGTTTGTCAAAAGAACGCGCATAATCCAACTGGAAGATACCGGTCAGCAGTTTATATCTGTACCAGTATTGATACATGTTTGCATTAATGGGATTATAGCTGGAGAAATTGGTAGCATAGGGATTGTCGTATACATTTTCCTGATCGTGATTGAACTGCCGGTTGGTATTGTAGGTGGTGGTGAAGTTCACGCTAGTTGAAGCCGATAATCCTTCTATCCAGGGAATGAACCATTTCAGGGCACTGTTCATCTGAAAGCGATAGGCTTCCGTATCATTGAATCCGGTATTCAGAAGGGCATCTACAGAGCCTTTTCTGGGAAGGCCGGTACTCCATACAGGTGGTCTTTTGGGCATCCCGTCACCATACATGGCATTGTTGAAAACACTTTCGCCACTGGCTGGCTTTTGCTGGTTGCTTGTGTTGCCGTTAAGATTGAAAGTGAACTTCAGACTTTTGTCATTCAAGAGAAAAGCATCTGTATTCAGTACAAAGTTTACTTGATTATACTTGTAGTTTTTGCTGACACCTTGTTGATCCATATATCCCAAACTGGAGTAATAGGTTAATCGTTCGCTTCCTCCCCGGAGGCTTATATTGGTCTGGTACATAGGCTGGGTATGGTTGAACATATCCCATGGGTCATACGTGGAAAAGTAATCTTGTATATTGCCGCCTTGGGTCTTGTTGGGATCAAACAAATCGTTGATTTCATCCATGGTGTAGGTCATGCCGTATTTTTCGTTGACCATACTGCGGATATCCTCACGGTTATATCCCTTCTGCCATAAATCGCCCATATAGTATTTTGACAACGCAGTGTTGTTAAATGTCGGGTTTTCCTGAAAACTGGCAAATTCCACTTCGTTACGTGCCTGTGCATATTCATAGGCACTCAACCCTTTGGCGCGATAAGAAGGGGTCATCATGGAAATTTTTTGATTCACAGTAATAACAGGAGCCCCTTCCTGTCCGCGTTTGGTGGCAATCACCACAACTCCGTTAGCTGCTCGTGGCCCATACACCGCAGTCGCTGATGCGTCTTTTAAAATTGACATGGATGCGATATCGTCAGGACGTAAGCGGTTGAAAAATGCATTACCCTGAGATGTCTCCATTACTACATCGTCAATCACGTATAGAATGTTTTCGCCACCACGAATCCATATTTTTACGTTTTCACCGGGTGCTCCGGAACTCTGTTGCGTGACAACACCCGTAACGCGACCGCCCAATCCCTCAGAAATTGAAGAGACAGGAAGTCTGGCCAGTTGGTTTACATTCACTACTGTTGCTGACGCCGTCATTGTTTTGGCTTTTTGAACTCCTCCATAACCTGTCACAACGACCTCTTCCAGCATTTCTGTGTCCGCCGTCAAGACAATATTAATAGTGGATCTACCATTTACAGGAATTATCTGGGTGTTCATTCCCACATAACTGATCTGTAAAGATGCATTTTCGGGGACATCGGTTAAAGAGTACTGCCCATCAATATTGGTAACAGTTCCTTTGGTGGCATTTCCTTCGATAACGATGGTTGCTCCGATGACCGTTTCGCCATAACTATCCGTAACCGTGCCGCGTACAGTAATATTCTGTGCGGATATTGACAAGGCCAATGTGCTCATTATGAGCGTGAATAGACCTCTGAAAAAAATGACATACTCGCTTTTCATTTTGTTTGGTTGAAAATTAATGAATAATGAATTGTTTTCTCATATATTAATAAAAAAATAGAACTTGTCGTCAGATTTTGTCTTAATGAGTAATAATTATAAGTATGTTGGGCATAATATGTAAATATAAATTATAAATATGGCGTGTTATAAGAATTTATTTCACAAATATAGGGGTTAAATATGAAATAATTATAAATATTATCATATTTAACATTAAGCATAAAAAAA
>NZ_DCEN01000063.1:0-23864 GCF_002316955.1 Proteiniphilum sp. UBA1028 | reverse complement strand
CGTTCTGCATCCATCGCGGCACGGCAGCCTGTACCGGCAGCCGTGACTGCCTGACGATAGATGGGATCGGCTACATCGCCACAGGCAAAAACACCTTCCACATTGGTTTTGGTATAGGGACTGTCGGTCTTGATATACCCCACGTCATCGAGGTCGATGTAGTCCTTGAATATTTCGGTATTCGGTTGATGGCCGATAGCCAGAAAGAAACCATCTACGGCGATATCCCGTTTTTCTTCGTCGGGCTCTCCCATCCGCTTTACAAGGTGAACCCCTTCAACCCCCTTTTCTCCAAAAAGGCCTACTGCATTGTGTTCGAATAAAATTTCGATTTTGGGGTTATTCATCACACGGTCCTGCATGATCTTCGATGCACGCAGGTAAGGCTTCCGCACGATCATGTAGACTTTGTCTGCCAGTCCCGATAAATAGGTAGCCTCTTCGCAGGCGGTATCGCCTCCTCCCACCACAGCTACTTTTTTCTTTCTGTAGAAGAAACCGTCGCACGTGGCACAGGCGGATACCCCTTGTCCGGCATATTTTTTTTCGTCTTCCAGTCCCAGGTATTTGGCCGTCGCGCCGGTTGAGATGATTACCGTGTCGGCTTCGATCACCTGCTCGTTGTCGATGGTCACCCGAAGCGGACGGACGGAGAAGTCTACTGCAGTGGCTCTGCCCGAACGCACATCCGTACCAAAACGCTGTGCCTGTTTTTTTAAGTCCTCCATCATCTCCGGCCCGGTAATCCCATCGGGGTAGCCGGGAAAGTTTTCCACATCGGTCGTGGTGGTCAATTGCCCGCCAGGTTCCATCCCTTCGTAGAGTACGGGGTTGAGGTTGGCGCGTGAGGCGTAGATAGCGGCAGTATAACCTGCCGGTCCTGATCCAATAATCAGGCATCGCACTTTATTGCTCATAGTAATATACTGTAAATTAAATAACCTTCTGTCATGCTTCTCCGATGCGAAGGTTAATGAGTGAATTATTGATTCAAAGGTACCACTATTCTTCCAAATATGAAACCGTTATCGGCTTTATCTATTTGGCCTAAATGAAAAATATGAAGCGCTGAAATCTCTGTGTCTATTACCTAAGGTCTACGATTTCCACATCGGGATGCTGCGCCGTATCGAAACGAAATATCGTGTCCTCAAATTGATAATTGACGTTGTACCCGGTGATGTCGATTTGTGTTTTCGTCCCGTTGGCTGCAGTGAGAATCAACTGTACCACAGCTTGGTTTTTTTTGTTGATGGACGCGGTCACAGCACCGAAATCCTTGTTGCCCGTGACGGGTGTCATCTCGATCTGGTAAACAGAGGTCCCGTTTACCGTTTTAGAGACGGGAGCTTTCAGAATATAGCCGTTTTTGTACATACTCAACATCGCCAGCGGGCTCACGGATGCAATTTCCTGCCCGGTAGGCGTGCTAATGTTTACTTCGTTTGCCTCTTTCATGTATACCCATTGGGTCTTACCGTCGAACCAGATATCCATACTCCCCATTTCTAGCTTGAAGCGATTTCCTTTGATCAACGCCACGCCCGATTCGGGATAGTAGGACGTACCGTCGGGATCCAACGTGGTCGTCTTAAATGACAACCTGATGCCGTCCGAAGCTTCTAAACCGCCAAGTGCTTTGTCTAAAATGGCTTTCGACTCCGCGTTGTTTTGACTGAACAACGGCAGAGATAAGAGAAGAGTAGTGAAAAGTGTTAGGCTGATTTTCATTTTCGTTGGTTTTTGCTTGTTACTTTAGGTAGATGACGAAAAGTCCAGTCACGTTAATGGACCAGAAAACGGGCTCAAGGTTTAAAAAGAAACGCGAAACAAATTGAACTGTACGAAGCGGACATCCTTTGCTGTCGCGATCCGGAGCAATGAGCCCCTTACCGCATAGAATCGAGAAGTTTCTCCAGTGAGTACTCGTCGGCAATAAACACATCACGTGGTTTGCTGCCTTGTGCCGACCCTACAATTCCGGCTGCTTCCAGCTGATCCATTAACCTGCCGGCACGATTATATCCAATGGAAAACTTACGTTGGATGAGCGATGTGGATCCTTGTTGGTGAACCACAATGAGTCGTGCTGCTTCCTCAAACAACGCATCCCTGTCGTTCAGATCAACAGCCCCGGGAGTCGCATCAACGTCGGTGTTCACCTCGGGAAGTGCAAATGCATTGTCGTACCCTTGCTGTTTTCCGATGTACTGGGCAATTTCTTCCACTTCGGGTGTGTCTACGAAGGCGCACTGGATTCGGATCAGGCTGCTCCCCTGAGAGAAGAGCATATCTCCGCGGCCGATCAGTTGGTTAGCGCCGCTCATATCGAGGATGGTCCGCGAGTCTATTTGTGATGTCACGCGGAAGGCCATGCGTGCCGGGAAGTTGGCTTTGATGGTTCCCGTGATGATGTTGGTGGTAGGCCTTTGTGTTGCAATCACCATGTGAATACCCACGGCACGGGCTTTCTGTGCGATGCGGGCAATGGGCATCTCAATCTCTTTTCCGGCCGTCATGATCAGGTCTCCAAACTCATCAATCACCACCACAATATAGGGCATGTAGCGGTGTCCCTTTTCGGGGTTCAGCCTGCGTTTCACAAACTTTTCGTTGTATTCCTTGATAGCACGTACATGCGCCCTCATCAGCAATTCATAGCGGTCGTCCATCTCCTTGGTGAGTGAATTGAGTGTCTGTGTCACCTTGGTCACATCGGTGATGATGGCTTTTTCTTCGTCGGGCAGCTTGGCCAGATAGTGCCTTTCGATGGTGGAATAAATGTTGAACTCCACCATCTTGGGGTCAATCAGCACCATCTTCATCTCCGACGGATGTTTCTTGTAGAGTAGGGAGGTGATGATTGCATTCAGACCCACAGATTTTCCTTGACCCGTGGCGCCGGCCACCAGGAGGTGTGGCATCTTGGTGAGATCGAAGATGAATACTTCGTTGGTGATGGTCTTCCCCAAGGCAACGGGCAGATCATAAGTGCACTCCTGAAACCTCTTGGAGGAGATAACCGATTGCATGGATACAATCTGAGGGTCTTTGTTGGGAACTTCGATACCAATTGTTCCCTTGCCGGGCATCGGTGCGATGATGCGAATACCCAATGCCGAGAGACTCAGTGCGATATCATCTTCCAGATTCCGGATCTTGGAGATGCGGACACCTGCCTGGGGAACAATCTCGTAGAGGGTGATCGTAGGGCCGACAGTGGCTTTAATGGAGATAATCTCGATGCCATAGTTGCGCAGTGTGTGAATGATCTTCTCTTTATTTTCGTTCTGTTCATTCATGTCTACTCCTTTGTCGCCCGTGTTATAGACCTTCAGCAGGTTCATGGAAGGGAACCTGAACGAGGAAAGATCTTTCCTCGGATCATATTCCTCGAGTATATCCGGCTCATCGGCCAACTTCGTTTCGGATCTGTTTTTATCTGTTTCAGGATGTGACAGAAGCACGGTCTCATCTTCTTTTGGAACAATTACTTCAAAATTGTCCTCATGATCCGTTTCTTTTTGTGGCAGGGGCGACCGGGATGCGGACGTGAAAGATGTTGCCTGAGCAGGGTGAATGTTGGTTGCCGGATTTGCTTCTTCCTGCTCGTCTAACTCTTCTGAAGCTAGGGCCACCTCTTTCTTTTCTCTGATCTTAGCTATGAGTCGTTTGAAAAGTCCCGGTTTTTTCTCTTCTTCGGGCTCTTCGGGTTCATCGGTTTCTGCTACGGACGCGGCAAAAGATGTGTAGGAGTCATCGTCGTGTTTCGGAAAGGAGGGCTTGTTGTTCACCAGTGTCTGCTGGATCTTGTAAATGGAGCTTTTGCGGAAGATCACGGCCATGATTAGAAAAAACAACACGATAATCAGCACCACCCCCGGCCATCCTACACTGCTCTCCAGTATCCGCTCTGTCTGTATGCCATGTGCTCCGCCCCATTTCACATGGGAGCCGGGAAAAAGCCTGTCAAGGATGAAAGCGCTGCTTACAGATCCGCCGATAATGCCGAATGCAGTAACGAAAAGTGCCTTCAGCAAAGGGAAGTCGGACACTTTCATCATGCGAAGCCCGATATAAATAATAAAAATGGGTATCAACACCGAGAAGATGCCAAACCAGTCGTTCACGAGCATTTCGGCAATAAACGCACCACCGGCACCGGTCCAGTTTTCCACCTGCGGTGCGTCGGACCGGATAAGCTCCAGGAACGTTTTGTTCAGCACCTTACTTTGGTCGGCAGCACCGGTGAAAAAGAACGATACGATAGCCAGCAACATGAAGATGCCAATGAAAGACGCGATCACTCCTGTGATAAAATGCAATCGTTCGCTTTTGAGAAAGCGGAACCATGGAGTGCTCTTTTTCCTGGATGCGGAAGATCTTTTCCTTTTTCTTTTTGCCATATGTTCTCTTGCACTCCTTTCATGTTTTCGTCGTTGCAAAGTACATTGAACGGATGAGGAGGCGAAAAGTATTATCTTAGTATGAAACTACAAATTTAGCAAAAAGAAAATTAGATTGAAAGCGAAAGGTCCGCGAATCACTTCGCAGACCTTTCTTGTTAACACAATCTTCATGAAACAAACTACACTATCGAGTTGATTGCAGAATGATAATCCGGCTCCTGTGCAATCTCAGAAACCAGTTCCGTATACCGGACTTTCCCTGCGGGATCAATGACAACCACGGCACGGGCCAGAAGCCCTTTGAGAGGCCCGCTGGTCATCAACAGCCCGTAATTCTTACCAAAGGTATCGTCGCGGAAGGTGGAAAGCGTGATCACATTTTCAATGCCTTCCGCCGAACAGAACCTGCCGGCAGCAAAGGGAAGGTCGGCGGAAATACCCAAAACAACGGTATTTTCCAACGATGCAGCTTCTTTGTTGAAGCGGCGCACCGAAGCAGCGCATGTACCTGTGTCGAGGCTCGGGAAAATATTCAGTACCACATTTTTTCCTTTAAAATCCGATAACTTTGTTTCCGAGAGATCGCTCTTCACCAAGATGAAGCCCGGTGCTTCTGTTCCTTTTGCTGGCAGCTCTCCTATCGTCTGTACAGGATTGCCTTTAAATGCAATATTTGCCATATAATATTTTTTTATTTAAATCTATTCTTAATTATTTCCTTGTCACATGTTCTAAACAAAGAGTTTGTGCAAATGTTCAAAATAGACTCATTTTTAACGTTCAATGAGGAGACGGACTCTTCTGATGCAACTCTTCCCGCAGGTATCGGGCTGTGTAACTTTGCTCGTTTCGGACAATCTCTTCGGGGGTGCCGGTGACAAGAATGTTTCCCCCTCTCTCGCCTCCCTCGGGGCCCAGGTCAATGACATAGTCGGCACACTTGATGATGTCGAGGTTGTGTTCAATCACGATCACGGTATTGCCTTTGTCCACAAGCTTGTTCAACACACCCAATAACACCCGGATATCTTCAAAGTGAAGCCCGGTGGTGGGCTCATCCAGTACATACAGCGTATTGCCGGTATCTGTGCGGGCCAGTTCCGTGGCCAGCTTCACGCGTTGGCTTTCGCCTCCCGAGAGGGTTGTTGACGATTGTCCCAACTTGATGTATCCCAGCCCCACCTCCTGCAATACCTTTATCTTGTGCAAAATGGTGGGCACATTCTCAAAAAACTCAACAGCATTGTTGATGGTCATATCCAGTACATCGGCAATTGACTTCCCCTTGAAGCGTACCTCCAACGTTTCGCGGTTGTATCTTTTGCCGTGACAAACCTCACAGGGTACCATCACATCGGGCAGGAAGTTCATCTCGATCGTTTTATAACCGTTGCCGCTGCACTTTTCGCATCTTCCTCCCTTCACGTTGAAAGAGAAGCGCCCCGGCTTATAGGCCCGTATCTTTGCTTCCGGCATGCCGGCAAAAAGATTCCGTATATCGGCAAAAACGCCGGTATAGGTAGCCGGGTTAGAGCGAGGTGTGCGGCCGATGGGCGACTGGTCAACGCTCACCACCTTGTCCAGATGTTCCACTCCCTTTGCCGAAACATAGGGCAGGGGATCTTTTAAGGAACGATAAAATCTCTGGCTCAGTATGGGCTGCAGCGTTTCGTTAATCAGGGTTGATTTTCCACTGCCCGACACTCCAGTTATGCAGGTAAAGGTGCCCAGCGGAAACCTGGCAGTCACATTTTTCAGGTTGTTGCCCGAAGCGCCCTCAATGATGAGTTTTTTGCCGTTTCCTTTTCTTCTTTTTGTAGGAACGGCTATCTCCAGCTTCCCGTTGAGGTAGTTGGAGGTGAGGGTGTTCTTTTTCAACATCTCCGAAGGAAGACCCTCAAACACCACATCGCCCCCCTTCTGTCCGGCAAAGGGGCCCATGTCTACAATGTAATCGGAGGCAAGCATCATATCTTTGTCATGTTCTACCACTACTACGGAATTACCCGAATCGCGCAGCTTCTTCAACGAGTCAATCAACCTGTGGTTATCGCGCTGATGCAAGCCGATGCTTGGCTCATCCAGAATATAGAGTACGTTTACCAGCTGTGAACCAATCTGCGTGGCCAGCCGGATGCGTTGACTTTCACCTCCTGAGAGCGAGGCCGAGGCGCGGGAGAGAGACAGATAGCCCAGTCCCACATCCAGCAGAAACTGCAGGCGGGAAAGAATCTCTTTCTTTATTTCCTCGGCGATCAGCCGCTGTTTTTCGGTTACAGCCGACTCCGATTGGACGAACCACTGGTACAACTCCTCAATGTCCATTTCGGCAAGCTCTGAAATATTCTTTCCGTTAATCCTGAAGTGAAGGGCTTCCTTGTTAAGCCGCTGACCGTTACATTCGGGACAGACCGAGGTGGAGATGAACTGTCCCGCCCACTTTTGTGCTGTGGCTGAAGCTTCATCGTCCTGCTGCATCTCAATGTATTTTGCCACACCCTCGTAAGACACCATGTAGTTGGAGTTTCCCAACGACTCATTCTTTATTTTCAATCGTTCATTGGTTCCATACATGATCTCGTCTATCGCCTCCCGGGGAATATCTTTGATGGGGGTTTTCATTGTGACGCCGTACTTTTCACAGATGGCTGCTATTTGCCAGAAAAGCAGGCTGCTTTTTTCTTTTCCAAGCGGTATAATACCGCCTGCAGCAATGCTCTGCTCAGGGTTGGGGATGATTTTTTCAATATCGATCTGATCAACGGAGCCGATGCCTTTACAACGGGGGCAAGCTCCCTGTGGTGAGTTGAAGGAAAAATTATGCGGTGCAGGCTCGTTATACGACAGCCCGGTAGTGGGACACATCAGGCTGCGGCTGTAATGTCTTACTTCATCGGCCTCCACATCCTGAATAAGAATCAATCCGGCACCCTGTTTCATGGCTGTGCGTACGCTTGCTTTCAGCTTATCGGCAAACTTGTTGGAGACAACCAGCTTGTCAATCAGGATTTCGATGTTGTGGTTTTTATACCGGTCTACCCTCATGCCGGGAATGATCTCTTTGATCTCACCATCCACCCTCACGTTAAGATAACCCTTTTTGCGGATCTGCTCAAAAAGCTCTTTGTAATGTCCTTTCCTGTTTCTTACTACAGGGGAAAGGATGTGTATTTTTTTTCCAATATATTTCTCCAGGATCAGCTCCAGGATCTGATCATCAGTGTATTTGACCATCTTTTCACCGGTAACCCAGGAGTATGCTTCGCCTGCACGAGCAAAAAGAAGGCGCAGGAAATCGTATACTTCGGTGGTGGTGCCGACGGTTGAACGGGGGTTCTTGTTGGTTGTTTTCTGTTCGATTGAGATCACGGGGCTTAGGCCGGTGATCTTATCCACATCGGGTCGTTCCATCTTTCCCAGAAAGCCACGGGCGTATGCCGAGAAGGTTTCAATATAACGTCGCTGTCCTTCGGCAAAGATGGTGTCGAACGCCAGTGACGACTTTCCACTGCCACTCAACCCGGTCACCACGGTGAGCGAATCGCGCGGGATGGTTACGTCGATATTCTTCAGGTTGTGTACTCGAGCACCGTACACATGAACTTGTTCTGTTTCGGAAGTCATAGTCTGTATAAACGATAGATAACCTAAAAAGTTTACTTCACTACCCATGCCGCATTATGCACCTTCGGCTGAACCCCTTCCCTATAGAATAGGCTTTCCTTGGTAGGGATGAAGATGGTATAGGTTTTGCCGGAAGTATTGTTCAATTTGTTGCTGCGTAGCCAGGAGTTAAAGTCCTTTAATTGGGCATAGGTGATTTGATTTTCTTGGGCAAAGGCGACCAGGTCCGCTATGGAGTTGGATACGTTCACTTTCTTGAACTCCATGGGTTTGTACAGGTCTGAGGGCCTGAGGATGAATCCGTATTGCTGCGGATGCTCAAAGATCTGTTTGATGGCGAGCATGCGGTAATAATAACGAGAGGTTTCCTCCACAAGCCAGAGATCAAGCGCATCGTCCACCTGCTGGTCCCTCAGTTCAGAGGTGATACGCCCCTGTCCGCCGTTGTACGATAGGGCAGCAGCACTCCACGACCCATATTTGCGGTAAGCATCTTTCAGATACCGGCAGGCAGCCTCGGTCGATTTTTCAACATGATACCTTTCGTCTACCTCGGCACTCACCTCGAGGCCATACTGCTTGCCCGTGCTTTGCAGAAACTGCCACAGTCCTGCTGCCCGTGCCGGAGACACCGCCCGGTGATCGAGGCTGCTTTCGATAACCGCCAGGTATTTCAGGTCGTCCGGCACTCCCTGCTGTTTCAAAATAGGTTCAATAACCGGAAAGATGCGGTTAGCACGTTTTATAAGCAACAGGGTGGTGGAGTGAAAGTATGTAAAGCTGTTCAACTCCCTGTCCATCCGTTCATGTTTGTCGTACCGGTCAAAAGTGATTTTTTCTCCGGCAAAATACATAATCCGGGGTATTTCCACTGAGGCAGTCATCGATAGTACCAGTGGCTTTTCCGATTCGGTTTTGTCCAGGTTGTTCCCCGATGTCAGCAACAGGAAGATTCCTGCCAGGCCGGCAAGTAACAGGAATATGGAGATCAGCAGTGATTTTTTCATTTTTTCTGTTAAATAAAGTGATGATTACCTCCGGATTACGGGGTGTCTGTCCGCATAGCCGAAGAACGAACAAATTTACAAAAATAATTCCAATCCCCAAGTCTTCTGAAAATTATGGGGTACACGTTTCATCTGCTCATTTTTTCGTAAGTTTGCGTTTTACAAAGTACAGGACAGGTTAGGAATATTGAAATGAAACTAAAAACACCCCGATCGGTTATTAAAGCCCACGACATCAGTCAGCTCCGTTTTCGTGACACACCCTTTGTCAAGCTGATGAACAAGCGTATATACAACATATTGATGGTGGCCTCCAGGTATGATATGTTTATCCTTGAAGATGACGGCCGCGTAGACGAACAGATCTTCAACGAATACACCTCGCTCAATCTCCGCTATCCTCCCCGCTTCACACAGGTAGGAAGCAACAAGGAGGCGCTTGCCGAGCTAAAACAGAACCATTATGAGCTGATCATCTGTATGCCCAATATGGATAGCAGTGATACATTTGATTTGGCGAAGCAGATAAAAGCGCGTTATTCCGGCATACCTGTAGTACTGCTGACTCCTTTCTCGAAGGCGGTGACTCAGTCGCTGAGTAGGGAAGACCTTAGCGGCATCGATTATGTATTCAGCTGGCTGGGTGATACCGATCTTTTGCTGGCTATTATCAAAGTAGTGGAAGACAGGATGAATGTGGAGCACGATGTGAAGACGGTGGGTGTGCAGACCATCATGCTGGTGGAGGACTCTGTCAGGTTTTACTCATCTGCCTTGCCGTTGCTCTATAAGTTTGTTCTTTCCGAGTCGAAAGAGTTTTCGAAAGAGGCATTGAACGATCACCTGCGTATGTTACGCATGCGGGGACGTCCCAAGATACTGCTGGCCCGCAACTACGAGGAGGCCGTCGCTTATTACAGTAAGTATGGCGATAATATGCTGGGGGTGATCAGCGACATGAGCTTCAATGTGAATGGAGAGAAAGATAGGCTGGCCGGAAAACGACTGGGCGAATGGATAAGAGAGAAAGATATCTATATTCCCATCATCTATACCTCCTCCGAGTCGGAGAACAGCAAATATATCAATGGGGATAACGCTGTCTTCATCGATAAAAACTCGAAAACCTTCCCTCAGGATTTGCGCAGGGCGATCAAGGATAACCTCGGATTTGGCGATTTCATCATTACAGACCCGAAAACAAAAGAGGAGATATTCCGTATTAAGAATCTGAAAGAGCTACAGATGAATATCCGAAACATTCCGGATGACGCTCTTTATGAACACCTCTCCCGGAATCACTTCTCTCGTTTTTTCTACTCGCGTGCTATGTTTCCAGTGGCGGAGATGCTTAAAAAGATCGACGTGTCGGAATATGCCAGCATGAATGATGCCCGCGAACTGATCTACGCCACCATCGTGCAATACAGAAAAATGAAAAATACGGGTGTGGTGGCTGTTTTTGAAAAAGACCGGTTCGATCAGTACTCCAACTTTGCCCGTATCGGTGAAGGATCGCTCGGAGGAAAGGGCAGGGGACTGGCATTCATCGGTTATATGGTGAAGACGCATCTGGAGCTGAACAACAATCAGAACTTCCCGGTGACAACGCCCAAGACCGTTGTGCTGTGTACCGATATCTTCGACGAATTCATGGAGGCCAACGATCTTTATCCTGTGGCATTATCGGAGCGGTGCGACGAAGATATTCTGAAACATTTTTTGGCTGCCAAGCTGCCTAAAAGGCTGGTGAGCGACTTTCTGGTCTTTTTCGAAGCCATTGAGGGGCCTATTGCCATCCGCTCCTCCAGCCTGCTGGAGGATTCCCAATACCAGCCCTTTGCAGGAATATACTCTACCTACATGATTCCTTACGTGAACGATAAGTATGAGATGGTGCGCCTTCTGAGCAATGCCATCAAGGCGGTCTATGCCTCGGTCTTCTATAAGGACAGCAAAGCCTATATGGTGGCTACGCAGAACCTGATCGACCAGGAAAAGATGGCGATCGTGCTACAGGAGGTGGTGGGATCCCAATACGGGAAGTTATATTACCCTGCCATTTCGGGGGTGGCACGCTCCATCAATTACTACCCCATCGGTGATGAGAAAACCGAAGATGGCATCGTGGATCTGGCATTCGGGCTGGGAAAATATATCGTCGATGGCAATATGGGACTGCGTTTTTCGCCGCTTCATGCATCCCGGATCCTGCAGTTAAGTTCGCTCGACCTGGCATTGCGGGACACGCAGACACAGTTTTATGCCCTCGATCTCGATTCTGTCTCTAAAGATTTTACTATCGACGATGGCTTCAACCTGTTGAAGCTGCGGCTGCGCGAAGCTGAGAAAGAGGGCCCCCTGCGATATGTAGCTTCCACTTATGATCCTCAGGATCAGATTGTACGTGAAGGTTTTTATGAGGGAGGACGTAAGATCGTTTCCTTCGCCAACATCCTGCAACACGATATGTTTCCGCTCTCGGATGTACTCGACAAACTGCTGAAAGCGGGACAAAAGGAGATGGGAAGGCCGGTAGAGATTGAGTTTGCCGTCGACATCAGTAGCCCTCAGTTTGCGTCGTTCTATGTCCTGCAGATAAGGCCAGTGGTAGACAGCAAGGAGGTGGTTCATGAAAGCCTGGAGGAAACGCCGGTAAACGAGACGGTGTTATTTTCGCGGAATGCGCTGGGAAATGGGATGTCGAGCGACGTGTACGACGTAGTCTATGTGAAATCAGATGCTTTCAATGCTGCTAAAAATCAACTGATTGCTCGTGAGATAGAAAAGATGAACAGCGAATTTGTCGCTGCCGGCACCAACTACGTGCTGGTGGGACCCGGTCGCTGGGGTTCTTCCGACCCATGGCTGGGCATCCCGGTAAAATGGCCACATATCTCTCAGGCACGGGTCATTGTGGAATCGGGTATGGAGAACTACCGCATTGAGCCTAGTCAGGGAACCCATTTTTTTCAGAATCTCACCTCTTTCGGGGTCGGATATTTTACGGTCAACCCCTTCCTGGAGAATGACGGATTCTTCGATGAGCCTTTTTTGAATGAACAGCCGGCTGTGTTCGAAACGGATTATATACGCCGGGTGCATTTTGACAAGCCGTTGTGCATCAAGATAAACGGTAAGAAAAGAGTGGGTGTTGTGCTGAAACCATAGAAAGAAAAATGTCTGTCCCCGGAATAGTGAAAAATGGAGATCCTGTTTTCCCTCTCCACGGTTTGGGCGTAATTTTCCGCCGGAAACGTAATTCCATCAGAAATCTATAATTATAATATATAATAAATGTAAATGGGATTTCTCTTCCTTATAGAAAAATGATCCGGATAATTCTTTGTATCATATCCGTGTACCCTTCCTTGTCGTCTTTATTGCGATTAAAAAAAGAATAATTTATTAGTTAATTAAATTAAAATATGGGGAGAGAGGGTAGCGTTTTCACCCCTTTTTTCATCATAGAGAATAGAAATGCACTGTTTTTACTCGAGATCTCAAAAATGATGCATATAAAATTTTCTGATGAACCTAATTATTATTTTTTAAACTTTTACGATTATGAATGTGAAGACGTTAAGTTATGCAGTGAGTATAGTGCTTGCTTGTATATTATTTGTGGCTTGTGAAGACGACGATAAGAAAGTATTGACTTTTACTCCGAGCAAAGTGGAAGTGGAAGTAGGAAAAACGGCTACCGTCAATGTTGGGAAGGGAATAGTCCCTTATACAGCGAATCCGGCCGACAAAACCATCGCTACCGCCACTGTGGACAAAAGCACTGTTACTATTACCGGAGTGAAGGAAGGTACTACTACCATTACGGTGACCGATAAAGAAAAAACCAGTGGCAAGATTTCCGTCACGGTAAAGAAAGCTGTCTCATTGACATTTGATAAGCCTGCTCCGGAAGCGACAGTAGGGGCAACGGTAGATGTGAAAGTCAGTGGAGGTGTAGCGCCTTATACTGTGGAGACAAAAGATGCTACAATTGCTACGGCAGTGGTTGCCCAGGACAAAATTACCATTACCGGAGTAAAAGTGGGTAAAACCGATATTGTGGTATATGATAAAGACAAGAAAAACAGCGGAACCATTTCCGTAACCATAAAATAACAGCGTATTGCGCGACTCCCCGCTTCTTGGGGAATTAATCAATGAAAAGGCAGTCCCGACGGTTTCTCCGGGCTGCCTTTACCTATATTATTATTTTCTTTTATAATACTTTCATCATCTTCTTTGTGGCAAAGAGAACTTTATGTGCGGTTTTCTTTCCTTCTCTTTCAACCAAATAAGGAATGAATTGTTACTACACAATAAATGAATAAATAGGACAGAAGACAAGTTTGCTTGGATTATGTTCTTGCATAACGTTAAAATATAAACCGATGAAACGATATTTTTTATTGTGGATGGCATTGGTGGGTCTTCTGGCTCTGTCTGCACAAACAACACACACTATGAGGTATGATCAGGCCTGGAAAAAAGTTGTTGAACTTGAAGAAAAGTCACTCCCTCAATCGGCCGCGGCAGAAGTAAACAGTATCCTGAACAGGGCAATTTTGGAGAAGAACAGTCCGCAGGTGATCAAGGCATTGATCCATCAGGGCAAATATAACCTGGTGCTGGATGTGCAAAACGACACGCTTATTTTCCGAAATCTGAATGAGATGGTAAAAAAGAGCAGCGATGTGGTGGAGCAATCGGTACTTCATTCCATGTTGGGCGAGCTGTACATGCAATACTACCAGAAAGAGCATCAGGCAATTAACCAGCGTACGGAAGTGGGTGATTTTGTGCCGGCGGACATGAAAGAGTGGACACGGAATATCTTTTACAATAAGGTAACGGAACAGCTGAACGCCTCCATTGCGCATGAGGGTGAACTGATAAAGGCGAAAGTGGAATCCTATGCGGATGTGGTGGAATTGGGCAGGGATTCGCGCCGTTTCTACCCTTCAATGTATGATTTTTTGACGAACCGTGCTGTTGAGATTTTTAGTCAGATTAGCCCGGATAAGGATTTGAGCCGCACGTTGAAGCATAAAAATATTTCAATACAGTCGCTGTTTGCCCCCGCTGAAGAGTTTGTTACACTCTCATTCAATCCGCAAGCCTCTGAGCAGGGTCTATGGACATTGGAAACATACCGGAAATTGATTGCCTCTCTCCTTAAAAGAGACATGAAGCAATCGGTGCTATTGACCGAACTAAATAAGCTTGACTACTTGTCGCGATTCCACAGTGTTTATACAACCCGCGCTTTACCGTCGCTGAAAAGATTACAGGAGAAATGGGAAGGTCAAGACATCAGTGTGGAAATCATTGATAAAATTGCCGGTCTATATCAGAGCCACTTATGGGAATTGTCCGGCAGCGACAGCCTGAAGCGGGCAGCGGCAGCCAAGGATCTGTACGATCTGTTGCGAAGCTACATCAGCAGTTTTCCCGGGTATGAACGTATATCTGCTCTGGAAAACAGACTTCGACAACTGACGCAACCTCAGTACACTGTCTCGGGAGAAAAAACATTTCCCATTAAAGGAAAGAAAAGGTGGAAGATCCAATACAAAAATCTTGTGTCGCTGAATGCAACATTGTACAGGATCGACTCACCCACAGAGGTGGGGGTGGTACAATCTGAGAGGTGGAAAAGGGTCGACGGGAAAAGGACCTTCCTGAAAAATATCACGGTGCCGTTACCCCAAATTGCAGAATATATGCAGGGCGAAACAGACTTCTTACTGGAGGTAGATCACCCTGGCACCTATATGCTGACGTTCGGCTCCACACCCGGAGGTATCGAAAATGGGCTGTCGGATTATTATTTTTCCGTTTCCGACCTTTCCGTTTTTGCCCGCTCATCCGCAAAGGAGAGATATGATTTCTTTGTGGTAAACAGGGTGACGGGGGAGCCAGTAAGAAAAGCAAAAATTAATATATACATGCAGTCTGGCAATTGGCGTAATTCCAAACTCACAGTCGTTGAGTCGGTGGTTACAAACGACGAGGGGCTGGCTGTATATCATAAGGGTGAGATCAACAGTGACCTGTTTTACCAGGCCGTCTCGGGAAAAGATAACGGCTCGCAGCTTTACCGGTTACCATATGAATATTACGAGTACGCTGAGAATGCTGATGCCGGGCGTGACCAGGTTAGCATTTTCACCGACAGGAGCCTCTACAGGCCGGGACAGACTCTCTTTTATAAAGCTGTATTCACCCGTGCAAAAGGAGGTGAAAACAGCATAGTCAAGAATAAAACTGCCAATTTTGTGTTGCGCGATGTCAATCGCCGGGAAATTTCGAAGCAGACTCTGATAACCAACGAGTATGGCTCGGTCTCGGGAGAGTTTGTACTGCCACAGGGCACGCTGCCCGGAAATTTCTCAATAGAAACAGATGAGGGAGGCACTGATTTCCGTGTGGAGGAATATAAGCGCCCCTCGTTTGAAGTGACATTTGATACGATCGGAAAAACCTATAAGTTTGGAGATGAAATCACGTTGAGGGGCAAAGCAGAAAACTTTTCCGGAATCAGGCTTCAAGATGCAGAGGTGGAGTGGCGCATTGCCCGGCAGCAAACATGGTGGTGGCGGTGGGGTGATGTGCCGGAACATTTCACAGAGGGAACTGTCACCACCGACAAAAATGGTGCATTTGAGATTTCTTTCACTCCCTTAAAACCCGATGAGCAGTATTCGCTCAGATCAGTATTCTCGTTTGTGGTCGAAGCCGCGGTGACCGATCTGAATGGAGAAACGCAGACAGGAACTTACAGCATTCCGGTTGGAGATGTCTCCATGATATTGCAGGCAGAGATACCGGACCGAATGGAGAAAAAGAGCGGTCAGCACATTGTGATCTCGGCGAAGAATCTTGATGGTGCGGACATAGATGCTGTCGGGACTTACCGGCTCTACTTGTTACAGAGAAACGATTCCATCGATCAGCTTGTCGCGGAGGGGCCGTTTGAATGTGGAGAACAGCCGGAAATGAAAAAACAGCTTGCCGGAATGCGCTCCGGAAAATACCGGCTGAAACTCCAATCGGAAGATGACAGGGGAAATCCTGTAGAAGCAGAAAAGGATTTTATTTTGTACTCCTTTGCTGATAAACGTCCACCCATCAAAACCAATGAATGGCTGGTTGAGAAAAGCGCTTTTTTTTCAGAAGGGAAAAGCGGTGAAGTGATACTGGGTGTGTCAGATAAAGTGAATGTTTTGTACGAGCTGTGGCAGCGAGACAGGTTGTTGGAAAGAAAATGGTTAAAGCTGAACAACGAAAACAGGCTTTTTGACATTCCCTACAAGAGAAGCTATGAGGAGGGAGTGACACTCATGCTGACCTATGTGAAAGAGGAGAGATTTTATGCACACAGCGTGGAATTGCGGCCGGTGAAGGAGGAGAAAAAACTGAACGTGAAGCTGGATGTGTTTCGTGATAAGGTCCGCCCCGGAGACAATGAGGAGTGGAGGATAACGGTTACTGATGCCGGCGGCAACCCATCCAGGGCGGAAGTGCTGGCTTCGATGTACGATTTCTCACTGGACCGGATATACCCGTCGCACCCCTGGAGCCTGTCGCTCCATATGCCCGGCCCGTATTATTCCCGAATGGGACTGGTCAGCGACCAGTCTTTCAACCCGCAGACAGCGATGGGATACTTTTCTATTCCGACGGTAGACGTACTCCCTTTTTCCTTCGACCGCTTCAACTGGTTCAATTTTTCATTCTATTCCGGAAGATTGATGCTAAGAGGTAGTGCTGTAGATGCAAAGAATGCAGCAGCATCCGGTTTCCTTGCCGAAGAAGAACTGCTTTCCGGTAGAAGAGTTTCCGATAATTCCGATATGGCAAAAAGGGAGGAAGCTGCTGCCGGCTTGTCTGTTCAGAGCCAGATACCGCAAATCCGCCGAAACTTTCACGAGACCGCCTTTTTCTACCCCCACCTGAGAACCAACGAAAAAGGGGAGACGCAGATCGCATTCGTCGTGCCCGAAAGCAATACAAGATGGCGCTTCAGGGTGCTGGCGCACGACCAGCAGCTGAATACCGGGAAAGTGGAAGCAATTATTGTGTCGCAAAAGGAGCTGATGGTGACGCCCCATATGCCTCGCTTTCTGCGTCATGGCGACAGGACGAGTGTCTCCACGAAAATTTCCAACCTCTCCGGTACTACCCAATCAGGCAAAGTTACGCTGGAGTTGTTCAATCCGGTGACGGACGAACTACTGCTCAATATACCGGTCCCCAACTCCGAAAAGGAGTTCACCCTGTTTCCGGATGCCTCTGCAGATGCCTCCTGGACATTCGATGTTCCATTCGGTATCGATCTCCTCGGTGTGCGTATCGTGGCTGAAACGCCGCAATTTAGTGACGGAGAACAACATGCGCTGGCTGTCCTGCCAAACCGGATGCTGGTAACCGAAAGTATGCGTCTTGATGTGAACGGGAATCGAACGAAGACATTCTCCATGGGTAGGCTTCTGAACAAGAGGTCCGCTTCCATCCGCGATTACCGTTTGACTCTTGAGTTTGCTTCCAATCCGGTTTGGTACGCAGTGCAGGCTCTGCCGGTACTGGGAGAACCGGTGAGCGACAACGCGGTGTCCTGGTTTGCCTCTTATTATGCCAACATACTGGGTACCCATATCGGTAAAGTATATCCCAGGGTATTGAATATGGTAGAAGCCTGGAGAAAACAAGGCGGCAGCAAAGAGACTTTTTACTCCGACCTGGAGAAAAACCAGGAGTTGAAAAATGTGCTGCTGGAAGAGACCCCCTGGGTTCTTGAGGCAAATACCGAATCGGAACAAAAGGAAAAGTTGTCTTTCCTGTTCGATCTGAATCGTAGCCGCAATCTTACTCAAACTGCCCTCGGCAAGCTGCAGGAACTGCAGACCAGCCAGGGCGGCTGGAGCTGGTTCAAAGGCTTCAAACCCAATGTCGGCATTACCCACTATATTCTTTCCGGATTTTTTCAGTTGCAGGAGCTGGGTGCTGTAGAGTTTTCCGAAGAAACAGCATCCATGCAATCAAGCGCAATTTCATTTATTGATGCGGAAGCTATCCGGCGCTTCGAAGAACTGAAGAAGCTGAATAAAGACTGGAAGAATATCAAATCCATTTCCGGCATCGATCTGGAATATCTTTTTGTGCGTACCGCTTATGTCAATCACCCTTTGGGTGCCACAGAAAGGGAGATGATTCGTTTTTACCGTGCTGTGATTGAAAAAAATTGGACGTCATTTGGGCCGTATGAGCGTTCACTCATCGCAATAGTCTTGCAGAGAGAGGGAGAGACGAAGGTTGTACAGCAGATGCTGAACTCTTTCCGGGAGCATGCAGCCATATCAGACGAAATGGGCATGTACTGGCCCAATAACCGGGCGCAAGTGTTTATGTCGCAGTCCGCCATATCCGTACATACCTTTATCATGGAAGCTTTCCGTGTGGGAGGTGCCAAAGAGGGAGAGATGGACAAGATGAAACAGTGGCTGCTGAAACAGAAACAAACGCAAATGTGGGAGTCCACCCATGCCACTATTGATGCAATATATGCTCTGCTGAGCCAGGGAAGCGACTGGTTCTCATCAGAAGGAGAGACTAGAGTCACGTTGGGAAATCGTCTTGTGGAAGCAGAGAAGAGTGAATTGGGTACGGGCTATCTCAAAGACTCGTGGAGTCATGCAGAGATCGCCCCCGAAATGGGGCGGGTCACGGTGACCCACAAAGGTGAGGGACCTGCATGGGGCGCGCTCTACTGGCAGTATTACGAAGACCTTGATAAAATTATCCAATACGGTGCTTCCCTCGACATCGGGAAGCAACTGTTTGTTGAACAAACCGATTCCACAGGGATAAGCCTCATTCGCATCGTGGAAGACACTCCGCTCACTGTGGGAGATAAAGTGGTGGCGCGGCTTGTAGTGCGTACCGACCGAGATTTGGAGTTTGTGCATCTGAAAGATATGTATGCCGCTGCCTTTGAGCCGGTAAGCCAGATATCGGGTACCGGATGGCAAAACGGTATTCTCTACTATCGGACATCGAAAGATGCCTCCACAAACTTCTATTTCGATGTGCTGCCACGAGGTACCTATGTGTTTGAATATGCCATGATTGTAGGACGTTCCGGTGCTTATTCGAACGGAATTACTACCCTGCAGTGCCTGTATGCACCGGAATTCAATTCACATAGTGCCGGAATCAGAATAATTGTTAAACAATAAACAGGGACTAAACTAAATTGTTACTTTTGTGTCGTACGTAAAAGAGTTAAAACAGTATACTAAATAGATATCACAATGAGGAAATTGAGTTTATTTTTATTCTTTACCGTGCTGTGGGGCAGTATGGCAGTTGCCCAGCAGAAGCCGGGAATGGATTTTGCGCGCACGGAGCATAATTTTGGCACCATCAAGGAAGAACTGGGCGCAGTGACCACCCAGTTTGAATTCACAAACCACGGCAAGAGCCCCCTCATCATACAGCGTGTTTCGGCATCCTGTGGATGTACCACCCCAAGTTATACACGCGAGCCGGTTCTGCCGGGCAAAAAGGGTACCATTTCAGTAAAATATTCCACGGTACGGCGCCCGGGAACCTTTAACAAAACCATTACCGTGTATACCAATGTCCCCGATACGGTATACGTACTTACCATCAAAGGAAACGTTGTACCCAAACAATAAACAGGTATAGGATTTGCAATACAAGCCGAATGAAGTATCTTTGTATAAGGCTTCATTCGGTTTTTAATTTGATCTATAGACAATGGAACATCCAGAAAATGATCAGAAATACAAGGGATTGATTGTAAATAAGGGAGTAGCACAACCTCCCAGTGTGAACCCCTATATAAAAAAAAGAACCAGAGGCGGTCATCGTACTGTATCGGAATATGTGGATGGTATCCTGGCCGGCAACAGGGTGATCCTCAGTCAGGCTGTCACTCTGGTGGAAAGTGCGCGGCCTGATCACCAACAAAAGGCACAAGCCATCATTGAGAAGTGTTTGCCCTACTCGGGGAATTCCATTCGTATCGGAATTACAGGTGTACCCGGAGCCGGAAAGAGTACTTCCATCGATACCTTTGGAATGCATCTGCTCAAAAAAGGGCACAAACTGGCTGTTTTGGCTATTGATCCTTCGAGTGAACGTTCCAAAGGAAGTATTTTGGGCGACAAAACACGCATGGAGAGACTCTCTGTGGAGCAGAATGCTTTTATCCGCCCTTCTCCTTCGGCTGGTTCACTGGGGGGGGTAGCGAGAAAAACACGGGAAACAATCATACTCTGTGAAGCTGCGGGGTTCGATTATCTTTTTATTGAGACAGTGGGTGTAGGACAGTCGGAGATTGCTGTCCATTCGATGGTCGATTTTTTCATGCTGATCCAGCTTGCGGGCACGGGCGATGAGCTTCAGGGTATCAAGCGGGGAATCATGGAGATGGCAGACGGAATTGTGATAAACAAAGCCGACGGCGATAATATCGACAAAGCACAAATGGCACAGCGACAGCTCCGCAACGCTTTGCATCTCTTTCCGCTTCCCGATTCCGGATGGACTCCCGAAGTGCTTACCTATTCCGGCTATTATAACCTTGGAATAGAAGAGGTGTGGGATATGGTGAGCCGGTATGTGAATTTTGTACGAAAGAACGGTTACTTTACCCGTAAACGAAGTGAGCAGGCAAAATACAGAATGTACGAGACGATTAACGAGCAGCTTCGGGATAGCTTTTATAATAATTCGGAGATAGCAAGTTTGCTGGTTCGGCTCGAGGATGATCTTCAACAATCCAGAAAGAGCTCCTATGCAGCTGCTAAAGAGGCTCTTGATAAATATAATGAGTTGAAAAAGTAAAAAAATGCCCCTGCTTGGTACAACGATACAACTTTTTACTTAATTTTGTATCGTACTTTTAGGAGGCGCACTCTTCTAACGGTTAGGAAAATTGTTTCTCAGGCAATGAATAGCGGTTCGATTCCGCTGTGCGCTACTAAAGAGATTTCCATTTTATCGAAACAGAAAGTTTCCCTTAATCTATATCTTACCGTAAGTGCCGAATTTGTGTAGATCTTATTTTCCTTGTAAAAAGCAGTTTGTTTTTTTGACGTATAGAAAATATTCTTATACGTCGAATAGCCTCTCATAGCAATAGCTGAATTAAAAAAAATGTTATAAAAGGAATTGATCTACCCTGTATAGATAATTATCTTTGCGAAATAAAAAAAACTAATCGTAACCTAAAATTAGGTTTTGTTGTCAGAAGTTGTTATTTTTGGCGCTATAATTGATAAAATTATCACTGTAAATTTTATTTAATATGAAATATCGTTATTCCGTTATTGCATTGTTGTTGTGTTTTTTTAGCTTTTCCGCATTTTCGGGTAGAGGAATGAGAAGCTTCGCGATTGTCGTTGATGAACAATTGATGGATTCTTGTAGAGCTTCAATCAACAAATATGCTGCTTCTGTTCAAGCAGATGGACTGACAACCCATATCGTTGTAGACCGTTGGAATATTCCCGACTCCATCCGCACCCGTCTGCATCAACTCTACCTGCACGATCAGCTGGAGGGAGCCGTCTTCATCGGTGATATCCCCGTGCCCATGATCCGCGATGCACAACATCTGGCCACAGCTTTCAAGATGGATCAGCGGCGTGCATGGGACCGTTCCTCCATCCCCTCCGACCGGTTCTACGATGACTTCGACCTGCGGTTCGAATACCTTAAACAGGATTCACTGCAGTCCCTCCTGCATTACTATAGCCTTACAGCGGAGGGAGCCCAGTCTGTGGAGAGCGAGATCTATACTGCCCGTATCAAGCCACCCAAATATGAAGGCAAGAGCCGCTTTGAGCTGATTGATGCCTTCCTGGAAAAGGCTGTAAGAGAGAAAGCCACTGCACGCCAGATATCTCAGATCACCTATTTTGCCGGAAACGGATACAACTCCAACAGCCTGGTGGCCAGGGCCGACGAGCGGCTGTCGCTCACCGGCCAGTTCTCCGTATTGGCACAGGGAAAGGGCAACCTCAATTACATTGATCATACCTTCGATGAGTTCGTGAAAGGTCGACTCATGGCTGAACTGGAAAGGGAGGAGCTGGACCTGGCCATCCTACACCACCATGGTGCCGATGACACCCAATATCTGAATGCCAGCCCTTATACCATCATGACCGATAAATGGCTGGAGATGGCCCGCAAATTCTTTCGCGGAAAGATCCGCAGTGCAAAGGATACTACTGCTTCCAAGCAATATTACATTGACAACTACAATGTGCCGGAATCGTGGGTGAACAACGCATTCGACCCCGGGATCATGCTGCAGGACAGCCTGAGCGATGCGGCCATGGATATTCATATTGCCGATCTGGAAGGCTTCACACCCGGAGTTCCCTTTGTGATGCTCGATGCCTGCTTCAACGGATCTTTCCATCTGGAAGATTATATCAGTGGCCATTACATCTTCAATCCCGGAAAGACTGTCGTGGTCAAGGCCAACTCGGTGAATACCCTCCAGGATATCTGGACCAATCAGCTGATCGGCCTGCTGGAGCTGGGTGTGAGCGTCGGCAACTGGGCGAAGGAGCAATTCACCCTGGAGTCACACCTGATGGGTGATCCCACCTACCGGTATGCGAGCAACCGCAACGATCGTGACGACCTCAGCCGGGCCATTGCCCACCGGAGAAATGATCTCAGCTACTGGAAGAGATTGTTGAAGGATAAACACCCCGAGGTGAAGGCCTTGGCCATGAAGATTTTATTTAAGAAGGGGGCGTTGACACCGGATCAGTTGTACGCAATACAGACGAGTGATGTGAGTCCAACCGTACGGTTGATGGCCTACCATCTGCTGATCCAAAGCGACAGCGAACAGCTGGTGCCTGCCATCGAGGCGGGACTACATGACAACTATGAACTGATTCGCCGTTTTGCCGCGATGCACGCCGGTGAGAACCAATCTCCCCGGCTCCTCGACGATCTCATGAAGATACGCCTCTCGCCCGGTGTCTCGGAACGTGTCTACTTTCAGGTGAGAGGCGCTGTGGAGCAATATGCGAAAGATGATGCACTGGCTGCTTTCGACAAACAGCTGGAAGGCAGGAGCGGTAGCTGGTACGAGAAGATAAAAGCAGAGAGAACCAATTTCGAGAGGATTCTTTCCGCAAAAGAGGAGGATATGAAGCAGCTCCTCGATCGGGAGGTGGAGTCGCGCAACAAGCGATTCAACATCACGGCTCTGCGCAACTCCAACCAGGCTGCCTATCTCGACACGCTGTTCCGCTTCATGAAGGAGTCGGATGATCAGAACCTCAGACAACTGCTGGCGGAGGCATTCGGCTGGTACACCCGCTCCTGGAAGAAGCAGGAGATCGTCGACTTCTGCCGGGCACAGGCCGCCGTGGAAAAGGATGATACCGTGAAAAGGGAACTGCTGCGCACCGTCAGACGACTGACCGATTGATGCCATCCACGTGATATGATTCAAAAATAAAGAGCAAACAGTATGAGCAGAAATCCAATTTTCAATTCGATGATATCGCCAGTGAGAGTGCTGTTGTACGGCACAGCCCTGTTGGGGTTGTGGATTCTTTCGGCGCAGCATCTTACTGCACAGGAAGCCCTCTCTTCCGTGAGAGGAAGGGTGGTAGAGCAAAATAATCCCACTGTGCCGGTTGAATTTGCCACGGTGCAGGTGCTCCCGCAAGGGTCGGCCACCACCACCAACAACAAGGGTGAATTTTTCTTCGATCGTCTCTCGCCGGGGCGGGTCAACCTGAAGATCGAATTTCTG
>NZ_DCEN01000013.1:6983-8413 GCF_002316955.1 Proteiniphilum sp. UBA1028 | reverse complement strand
TCCATCCAGCAGATATCGCCATTGTTATTCCAGGCATTCATGAAATTAAAATTGCCCCCTTTGAATACGGGTTTATTTTTCAGGTTCCGCTCTTTAAGTTTTGTCTCCGTTCCCGAAAAGCCCCCGTATACATTCACGGCTTTCCATGTAAGCGTAGAAGAAAACTGATAATTCCCACTGGCAACCCAGATTTCCATATCTCCGTTATTGGAAGCTGCCCCCATAGCATCGTGTATTGAGCCGAAGGCTTGTTCCCAGGATGTCCCGTCGCTGTTACCGCCGGGCTTAACGTAAATTATCTGATTTTTTCCTCTCTGGGCGATGAAAAGGGTGTCGGATGCCTCAACAACGCTGCCTTTGTTCTTTATCACCACAAATCCATCCCGTTCCACTCCTGTCTGATTGTTCTCAATATCTACCGAAACCACTACATTTTGTACGTTATGGCCTTGCAGCTGTTGATCAGCTTTTATCTCAATCCACGAACCGGAAGAAACACACTCGTAATCCACATTCAACGTCACCGGAATGTCAATCGCAAAGCTCTCCTTCTTGATAACAATATCTTTTTTCTCCTTTTCCAGAGGGATAAACAAGATTTTATCAACCGGTTTTTGAATAATCGACAATGTGGCATCAGTTGTCCTGTCTTTGTCAAACAACTTTATTTCTGTTGTTTGATCCTTCCCTGAAGCGTTTAGAGAAGCAGTAATCTTTAAATGTCCGTTATCAACCTTGGTAAAGGTAAATCCGTCCTTAGATGCCGCTTCCGGCTGCCATTCCTGATGAGTGACCACTTCGATGATCACCTCTCCACCCTGCCGGTTAAAATAGACCAGGCTCTGAGGCAGCGTGATAAGAGACCCCCGCCCTTTTTGCACTACCTTTATTCTTTGACTGAGCTGATCCATCAGCCTTACTTCAATCCAGCCTTCACGATCGTCCATACTTTGGTTCTCCTCGCACGAAAAGACAATGGAATCGGCTTTCAATGCTTGTCCTCTGTATCTAGTCATATTAATCCAGTCGCCGGAAGCCTCGGCAAACCAAGGATATGAAGAGGTTAACGGCACAACCATACGCATTGTCTGCGGACTGCTTGTTACGGACTCCTGCACATCTATTTTAGGTTCTACCCTGCGGACTTCGTACGAATCGTCACAAGCCGTCAACACACAGGCAAGTGCAATTACTCCCAATAGAGTTCGATATATGGAATTATATATTTTCATGATTTATTCATTTTTTTATAATTACTAATCCGTTGATAACCGGCCGCAATTGACCGTCGGACGGTTTGTTCAATACATTAAAACTGCCTGTTTTATCTTTGATGACAAAAGTACTGGATCCTCCGCCATCCAGGTTGATTGCATTGTAGCATCCGGCACCTTTACATAAAGTGGCGACATCTTCCAGTCGCATCCCGG
>NZ_DCEN01000013.1:6538-6702 GCF_002316955.1 Proteiniphilum sp. UBA1028 | reverse complement strand
TATCCGCCCATGGCCTCCAGCACATCGTCTTTTATCCCCTCAAAGTCCTTGGGGTGAATTATTTTGCTTTCACCATTCTTCAAAACGACAAACAAGCCTTCATACCCGGGATAATAGGTCTCTTTCAGTATCTGCCCGTCCTTCACAAAAATATTCATGGTGAA
>NZ_DCEN01000013.1:1466-6282 GCF_002316955.1 Proteiniphilum sp. UBA1028 | reverse complement strand
TGAATATTTTCATTGTTGGGCGTACATGTCACAACCGAAAGATTTTTATCTAAATCGATCTCGGCAACAAACATCCGGGTAGGCCGGGTCAAGTACCTGAAATTCACCTCTGTAATTGTTAATCCCTCCGTAAGCTGATAGGACGAATCCTTTTCCACCACCTGGATCTTATCCATATAATCGGCAACCGATTGCATCAACGGGGTTTTCGCCCCTTTGTGCAAGCCGGGCACCATCACCTCATCAGATGAAGAAGAGCAGCTGACAAACAGCATACATACAAAGTACCAGAGAGTAATATATTTTTTATTCGATTTTAAATCATTTATTCGTATCATGTTTCAATTTTTTATTGTTTTACCATCCCGGATTATCGGGTAATAGATTAGGATTAAGAGAAGTCTCTTCAATGGGAATATTGAACAGATAGTTTTTTTCCGTGAAAGAGGGTTTATATGTAACCCTTATGGCATAAGGAGTAATGAATCCATCCTCATCGAATCCTATTTTCTCCCTGATCATATTGATCTCTTTTGCTGAATAGAATTTGGAATCCATAATCGCTCCTCTCCGCTCACGGTTCAACAGGTTCACTCCTGCTCTCCAGCGACAAAGGTCATCCCATCGATAGCCCTCGGCAAACAGTTCGATACGACGTTCCCGCCTGATCTCGCGAATAAGATTTTTGTCGGCTCCTTTTATATCGGGATATTTACTGACCAGGTCAGGATCCTCAACAGGGTTGGCAGTCAGGTCGAAGGAGAACCCTACACGCCGCCTCAAGGCATTGATCGTTTTATCCAGTTCCGGGTCCAGTCCCAGTTCAGCCCCTGCTTCGGCTCTTATGAGCAACACCTCGGCATAACGCATTACCGGTGCATCGGTGGTTCCTTTGAAAGCCTCGGTACCTTCCCATTCAGAAGCTTTATAGAACTTACTGATACAATATCCTGTAACGGATGTTCCGTAAAACGGCCGTTCATTGGTTCCGTCAAAAAGATTGAAGATATTGGGAGCTCCTCCTTTCATAAGACCTCCGTCCTTCCTGTACAGATACTGTGCATGAGGACTGTTCGGATCAGGCACGCAGATAGTCTGTACGAGACGTCTATCACGATCCATCATCTCCGACAGATATCCCATGTGGGGATTGTGGCATCCGCAGACAGATATCGGTTTCCCTGTTCTGGAACACAAATATTCTTCAAAACAATCCCTACTCATACCGTAATTACTCATCGGATATTGCCTGGAGATCTGATGTCCCATATTTATTGCGGGATCATACTCACGAGATAATATGATTTCAGGATTTCCCTGATAATGATCCTGTATAAAGAGGTTGAAATAGCTCATCTCCGTGCCGTTACCAGTATATAGATTATGTCCATATTCGGTCTTCATCAATTCACCCGCGGTATCGTATGCCTTCTTTAACAGTTCTTCATCGCCCTCCATATCGCGGTAACGCCTCCAGGTCCCTTCATACAGACAGACTCTTGCTTTCAGTAATAAAGCAGCATTTTTACTCACCTTACACACATCGGTCTGCTTGGGCAGGTACTCTATTGCCCTGTCCAGGCACATCAGTATGGAGTCTGTTATGAGCACGCGTGAATCCCTTTTCTTGTAAAGGTCCGGATCGTTTTTATCCAGCACCTTGTCATACCAGGGCAGATCGCCAAAACGTTTCATTTTATTGAAGTAATCCCAAGCTTTGAAGAAATAGATCTCTCCCGCATAATGTCTTTTATCATTCGCCGATGCCGGGCTACGCATGTAATTCTCCAGAAATGCATTACATCCGCGTATAACGCCCCAACTCCATGCCCCATCGGTATGGTTTTTCACATTTTTACCGAATGCAATCTGATTCGCACCTCCACTTAAGAGGTTATCGGATTGCAGATCGGCGGTAATCAGGGGGCTGCCGTCCCACGAATTGGGGTTCCCATGTCCGATTACCAGGCTTGGATAATAGGTATGACAATACTGTTCCAGTGCAACCCCGTTGGCCGTAGCCCAGAACCGGGTATCGGTAATAGTGTCCCCAGGTTCCACATCCAGGTAGTTGCAGCTTATCATTGTTAGTGTTATATAGGTCAATAAATATATATATTTTTTCATCACTTTTGTGTCTTAAATTATGTTATCGTCAAAATGTAATGTTTGCTCCAAGAGAAAAATTTCGCATAAAAGCATACTCTTTTCCTGAATTGGACCCTCCATCGCTCAGGCTCTCCGTTATATCGGGAGTCATAAACGGAGGCATATGTGTTTTTTCCCACAAATTATTTCCGCTCACATAAATTCTCAATTGCTCTATAAATAAACTGGATACGTATTTCTTCGGAAGATTATAACTGAAGGTCAGGCCTTTCAATCTTAAATAGGCTGCATTCAATAAATATTTCGATTGTCGCTGTATATTCCTGTTGTTTAACGACTTTCTTGGATAGTATGCATCAGGATTTTCCGGGCTCCAGGTATTATCGATATGGTACTGGAAAATATTTCCGTTGTAGATGCCACGCGGGAATCCCCAGAACTGGTCGCTGCTGGTCCACACATCACGCTTTCCTACTCCGTCGAACATCACCCACAGGCCAATTCCTTTCCAATTGATATCCAGCTGTGCGTTATAGCGGTATCTGGGTGTATTGTTTCCAATAATCACCAGGTCACCCGGATCATCCAACGTGTTTTTACCGATATTGATCACCCCGTCGTTGTTAACATCCTTATAACGGATATCTCCAGGCTTCCATGTATGGTAAATGTAACTTTGTATATAATTCATACGGGCAGCCTCATGCTCATCCCTTATAAACCCATCAGTAACATATCCCCAATAGTCTCCCATTTTCCAACCCTTGTAATACATTGACAAAGAACCGGTAGGGTTATCAAATTTGGTAATTTCAGCCTGATAATCAGAAAGACCTGCCGATAAAGAATAGGTCAAGGGGCTACCCAGGACATTGCTGATCTTATCCCTCCAGGAAACTTCAAGTTCCCATCCTTTGGTTCGCATATCGGCAAGATTTTCCTGCCCTCCACTGGTACCCAATACAGCTGGAAGTGTCACAGAGCGTATCATATCTTTCGTATCTCGGATATAATAATCGAAGGATCCGGAGAGGCGATTATCAAACAAGGCCAGATCTATTCCGGCATCACTGCTGATTACTTTCTCCCATGTAACATTGTTTGGCAACGAGGGAGCCGACAGATAGGTGAGAGGTTCGCCATTCATCATATAATTACTCATGGCTCCACCAGTAAGAGATGCTATGTAAGAGAAGTAGGAACTGATAGCCTGGTTACCCAGAACCCCTACAGATGCCCTGAGTTTCAGGTTATCTATCACACCGCGTAGGGGAGTGAAAAAACTCTCTTCCGATATTCTCCAGCCGGCAGATGCAGAAGGTACGAACACATGGCGCTTGCCGGAAGGAAATTTTGAAGATCCGTCATAGCGACCGTTCAATTCCAGAAGGTATTTTGATTTGAAATCGTAATTTAACCGATAGAACAGACCCTGTACCCTCCATCGCGTATCGGTTTCGTTATTGCTGACATAGTTTATGGCCAGATCGGAAATAGGAGTTTCATTATCGAATAGGTCTGACATTCTGAATGACAATCCCTTGTAATCTTTTCCTTCCTGATTATATCCACCCATCGCCTTGAAATTGTGAAGTTTGTCTATATCCCAGTTATATTCTGCCCACACGTTGAATGTCTGATAATTATTTTCGCTATTCCCGTTAGACACAAAATTAGGTGTCTGGCTCTCAACCGGAGCCACCCCTTCGGGCATGGTCTGGTAAACCGTCTTACGATGTATTTTGCTTCTTCCGAAATATTTATTCAACGTATAGTTTCCTTTAATAGAGAGGCCTTTGAATGGATGCAGGTCGAAACGTCCGGTATACCACATGTCATTCCCGGTACTAATACTACGTCCTGCCTCAGCCATATGACCGATTACATTAAAGTTACCGCGACTCAGCGACATTCCTGCAAAATCGCCATTGGGCAAAAAGACCGACAGTGTAGGAAACATCCTATATACTTCATAATACCAGGTCTCGGCAGATGAGCCAGCCTTATACGGTTCATCATTATTTGTATAATTGTATTTGGTTGAAAAACCGAGGTCAAGCCAGTCGGTCATCTTTGTATCGAAGGTAAAAGAGAGGTTATAACGTTTATAGTCATCATTCCCATAACGAAAGATTCCACCCTGATCTTTAAAACCGCCGGAAAGGTAATAACTTGATTTGTCCGAACCACCCGCAATGCTCAGATTATGCTGCTGCATAAATGCGGCATCCTTATAAAACTCATGAATCCAATCCGTATTACCAACATAGGCCCAACCGGGATTATTAGGTGTATAATTGGGGCTCTGAATACCTTCGGTGTCCACCAGGATAGCCGGATTATTTTCAGGATCGGCAATATGTGCATCAAGCGCAGCCAGGAAACGGTCGTTGAAATAATAGTCGCCTGGCGACTCACTGTCGTATGCATCATTCCATGCTCTCGCCCATACATCGGCTCTCGGCATCTCAGGCAAACGTGCCGGAGTGCTCCATGCCAGGTTATTATTATAGTTGATCTTTATTTTCTGGTTTTCACGTCCCTGCTTAGTGGTTACCAGCATCACACCAAATGCGGCACGGGCACCATAGATAGCAGCTGACGAGGCATCTTTCAAAACGGAAACATTCTCTACGTCCTGCGGGTTAATCAGGGAGAGGTCGCCCTCTACGCCATCGATCAACACAAGGGCCGACCCGCCGTTTAA
>NZ_DCEN01000013.1:856-1230 GCF_002316955.1 Proteiniphilum sp. UBA1028 | reverse complement strand
ACCCCTTGCAACCCCTGCGCAATATTGCCTATAGGCCTATCACTCAGCACATCGCCCGAAACAGATGCGACGGCACCTGTAAGATTGAGCTTTTTCTGTGTCCCATACCCGACAACTACGAGCTCATCCAGGGTTTTGGTATCTTCTTTCAGTACAATACTGAAAAAACTCCTGTCCCCCACTAGTATCTCCTGTTCCACATAACCTATGTAAGAAATGGTTATCGTTGCATTTGATTTTACCTTCAGCGAAAAATTGCCGTCTATATCAGTAACTGTTCCGTTACTTACGACATCTTTTTCAATAATGTTGGCACCAATAACCGGATCACCGGCTTCATCGGTGATTTTTCCCGTAACTACTTTCTCCTGTTG
>NZ_DCEN01000013.1:0-514 GCF_002316955.1 Proteiniphilum sp. UBA1028 | reverse complement strand
TTTTTAACATAAAATGTGATGTTTTTTTCCTTAACGTTCTGACCGTAGGAAGGAGTTACCAACAAAAGGTTCAGACAGAGAAAAGAAAAAAACAGAATAATGTTTTTAAGATTTTTGTTCACAGCTGTCAGATTATTCATAACTTTGTAAAGTTTAATGATTTTAGTGAGATTGTTAAACTGATTTACCACAAACAACCGTAAGATGCAAACAGTAGGGTTGTTTTGTAGTATCATCCCGAGCAGCCCTGAACAGGGTTGCTCTTTTTTAATAAAATAAGAAATAATTAAGCAGTTGAGGTTTTATTCATAGGCATCTGTTTTTTGGTAAGTTATTTATATAAAAGTATATGACGGTTGTTTTTCTTGTATTTTATTCCTGAAATATACTCAAGTGACTGCAAAACGGACTCAAGACTCTGATTGTCGTGCTCTCCTGAAATAAGGTTGTCAAACTCCTGCCCCTCCTGGAAGACAATAGAGCAGTTGTACTCTCTCTCCAGCTCTCTGGCTAC
>NZ_DCEN01000088.1:23707-46802 GCF_002316955.1 Proteiniphilum sp. UBA1028 | reverse complement strand
ATTTTTTAATTTCTTCTCAAAGGCAAAAAATCTCTTGCAAAGATAATAAAGATGCCGTTGTTTGTACATGCGATGATGTGAAAATAAATTAAATGGAGCCAGAGAGTGGCTCCATTTTTTCATTTAACAAAAGATGGATTCAAAATCCGGGAAAGTATCAGTCGTTCTTCAATTGGATGATTCCTAGATCAACCACCTCTCCAACCTTTACTTCAATATCGTTGATAACCGTATCCCTGTATGTGGAGGTTGTGTCTGCGAAGACAGTCAGATTCCACAGAGCCGGTTTTAGACCGGGGAACAGGAACAATCCGTTCTCTTCGGGAAGAGAAATCAACGTGTCCTCCCCGCTGATAATTTGCACATAACTGACACCTACCGTATCTTCCCGTGCCGGCAAAGCAATTCCTTTGATTGTACCACCAAATGCATCGGCATAAGTACGAATGACCGGCTTCAGCAGGTAGGTCCCATTGCCTCTTTTTATTACCGATCGTGAGGCATCAAAGTCAATAACGAAGCTGTAGGCCATGTCGGGCACCAGTGTTTCGTGCAGATTAAATTTCAGGCCGCTGGTTTGGGCTGACGGAGTTTTTAGATCATGTGCCATCCCATTAACCACCACGTTGCTTTGGTTGCCGAGGATTAGCCTGACCTGACTGATTTTCCCGGCCGGAATATCGCCATTAGCCAACAACACCGTCTCCCCATTTCTGAAATCCAACAGATTGTATATGCCAGGGTTCGGTATATCCAGATCCACCCAGGTCACCATGCTCGAATCAACATCGCCTTCGTCATCAACATAAAAAAAGTCGTTGGCAACTCCCACACGCACACCTCGAATATCGATATTCACTTCGTCGTATTCCAAAGCAGGTGCATCCGTCAGTTTAAACTGGATGGTTGCTTTTCCATCGGTGAGCTTTTCGTTCTCGCTTGTACACCTTACAACGCCCCATAACATCAGTAATGAGGCTACTGCCAGGAAACCATTTTTAAAAAAATTTGTTTTCATAAAGTCTTGCATTTAAAATAAAGTTTTGCTTAAAAGGAAAAATATTCAATTGAACATTTTTTCCCTCTTGAAACAAACACAAACCACCCGAATGTTCATTCTCTACGGTTAAAGATTCGAAAGAAGTGCTAAATGGGAAAAAGTAAAAAAGTAAAAATGAAGCATTCCATTATTTCAATCTGACATTAAACAGCTTAGCGGCGAACTCAGATATTTCTCTAAACAAAATGTCGTTTTTTTCGTTATACGTGTGATCAAACACAATTTATCTTTATAATGAAAGCAACTACCTTCTTTTTACTTATATCCATGAGCTGGATCTTTTTCAATTCTTGCAATCAGTCGGGTCGACAGCGTAGTGAAGCCAGCTCGTCAGATTCCGTCGCTGGCAGTGTGACTGCAAATTCCAAAGACAATCCGTCGGCGATGGACTTACACGAGAAGCTGATGATTTCTTTCAGCGAGGACTGGATGGAGAGGGAATCGGATCCCAACCTTTATCCCGACTATTATGGTGGTTCGTTTATCGACAATAACGGCACTTTTGTAATCACTGTCACCGGAAACAGGGAGCAGCACATCAAGCAGTTGATCGACATTCTCGGCACGGATAATTTCAATGTAGAAAGTGTAAAATATTCCTATAAACAGATGATGCAGGAGATGGATCGTATTGATGCATTTCTTATCGACACCACCATCCCGGAAAATCATCCCGTGATGACTCATTTTGCCGGAGCCTACCCCGATGTGATGGAAAACAGCGTAAAGGTAATCCTGACAGTAGTAAACAAAGAAATCACCGACGCCTTCCGAAACGATATTTCCAACTCCCCGTTAGTTGTTTTTGAACAGGGTGAACTGCCCGGATTGTTTTAAGAACAACCGCTCCACCGCTGCCTATTCATCTGTTTCCCGGCCCTGTTTATTGTATGCAGAGGCATGAGACCAGGTTCCGGTCGCCATATGCATTGTCTACCCGGGCTACATTGACCCAGAACTTGTTCTCCGCAACAAAAGGTAATGGAAAAGCAGCTTTGCTTCTGGGATAAGCATGATTCCATTCGTCTGCTGTCACTTCGTACTGAGGATGCGGTGCATTTACCAGTACGTTATCCTCGGCCGAGTACTCACCACGCGACACCTCAATGATCTCCTCGTGAATTTGATTCATCGTATCCACAAATCGATCCAACTCGGCAAGACTTTCACTCTCTGTGGGCTCTACCATCAGTGTGCCGTGGACGGGAAACGATAATGTGGGAGCGTGATAGCCATAATCGATCAGCCGCTTTGCGATATCCGTTTCGGTGATGCCAGACACTTCTTTCAGACCACGGCAGTCGAGAATCAACTCATGCCCTACCCGACCGTTGGCACCCCTGTAGACGATGCCGTAAGCGTCATTCAGTTTTTCGGCCAGATAGTTAGCACTTAGTATGGCTGCTGCTGTAGCTTCCTTCAAGCCTTCGGCCCCCATCATGCGAATATAGGCATAGGTAATCTCCAGTACGCCGGCGCTGCCATAAGCAGCTGCCGATACGGTATTCTTATCGGTTGGCAGCTGTACGGGATGTCCAGGCAGGAACGGGGCAAGATGCTCCGCCACACAGATAGGACCCACACCGGGTCCCCCTCCCCCATGGGGGATAGCAAAGGTTTTGTGCAGATTCAGGTGACACACATCGGCACCAATGGTTCCGGGATTGGTATATCCCACCTGTGCGTTCATGTTGGCTCCGTCCATGTATACCTGTCCGCCGGCCTCATGGATGAGTCGACACATTTCTCTGATCTCCGTTTCGAAGATACCGTGTGTGGAAGGATAGGTTATCATGTAAGCTGCCAGATCATCCCGATGTTGGGAAATCTTGTTGCGCAGGTCCTCCATGTCTACATTTCCTTTCATATCACTTGCAACCGTTACCGGGGTAAACCCTGCCTGAGCGGCGCTGGCAGGGTTAGTGCCGTGTGCCGATGCCGGGATAAGTACCACCTTGCGATGTCCTTCCCCCTTACTTTCGAGGTAGGCCCCAATGGTAATCAGTCCACTATACTCTCCGGCAGCTCCGGAGTTAGGCTGCAGGCTGGTAGCAGCAAAACCCGTAATCTCTGCAAGCATATTTTCCAGCTCATCGATCATCTGCCTGTAGCCTGAAGCCTGTTCTTCCGGAACAAAGGGATGCATGCGCTGGAAGCCGGGCAATCCCAGAGGTAGCAATTCGGATGCAGCATTCAGTTTCATCGTGCAAGAGCCGAGAGAAATCATGGAATGCGCCAGCGAGATATCTTTTCGTTCCAGCCGCTTGATGTAGCGCATCAGTTCGGTTTCCGTATGATAACTGTTAAACGAGGGGTGCGTCAGGAAGTCCGATTTTCGGAGCTGTGACTCTTTCAACGTTATTTTCAGGGGCAACTCATCAATCATAAACACCTTAGAGCTGCCGGCAGCCATGGCAAAAACAGCGAGTAGCTCATGCACCCGGTAATTGTTGGTAGTCTCATCAATACTGATGCCGACTTCACCGTTGTTGTAATAACGCAGGTTGATGGATCTCATCTCTGCATTTTCCCGGATGTCCTGCACGGAAATATTGTCGGGCAATTCAATTCTTAAGGTATCAAAGAAGCTTCTGTTCAACTGTTTAAAGCCCATCTCCCTCAATTCATCGCCCACATGAGAAGCAATTGAGTGGATGCGGCGGGCAATCTTTTTCAATCCTTCCGGTCCGTGATAAACCGCATAAAACGACGACATGGTTGCCAGCAGTGCCTGAGCCGTGCAAATGTTGGAAGTGGCTTTTTCCCGTTTAATATGCTGCTCGCGTGTTTGAAGTGCCATGCGATATGCTTCTTTGCCGTAAGCATCTTTTGAAATGCCTATGATGCGTCCTGGCATGGACCGCTTATACTCTTCCCTCGTAGCAAAGAAAGCAGCCGAGGGGCCACCGTAAAACATGGGAATGCCAAAGCGTTGACTGCTGCCAAAAGCAATATCGGCGCCCCATTCTCCGGGAGGCGTGAGCAGTACCAACGCCATTAAATCGGTTGCCACAGCCACCTTGCAACCTGCCTCGTGTGCTTTTTTCACCAATTCACGGTAATCATCCACATTTCCATCGCCATCAGGGTATTGCAGAATCATTCCAAAATAATGCTGATCGAAAGTCAAAGTTTTGCAATCGCCCGTAATCACTTCTATCCCTGCATAGTGCATGCGTGTTTTCAATACCGACAGTGTTTGCGGAAAGATTCGTTCATCCACAAACAAAGTCTTCTCGTTATTTTTTATCTGATCCCTGCTGCGTAGTCCATACATCATGGTAGCCGCTTCGGCGGCAGCGGTAGCTTCATCCAACAAAGAACTGTTGGCCAGAGGAAGTGCGGTCAGTTCACTCACCACAGTCTGAAAGTTTAACAGTGCTTCCAACCTCCCCTGCGATATCTCTGCCTGATAGGGTGTGTAAGAGGTGTACCAGACAGGATTTTCGAATACGTTGCGATATATGGCTGCCGGGGTGATGGTATCGTACCACCCCATTCCTATATAAGAGGTAAACAGCTGATTTTGAGAGGCAATATGCGCGATCTCTTCTGCATATTCATGTTCCGATAACGGTGCAGGTAGTGACAAAGGTTCCGATAAACGGATATCGGAAGGAATTGTCTGATCAATCAGCTCTTCCATCGAATTGACTCCGAGTGATTCGAGCATCATTTTTTTTTCGGCTTCGGAGAGACCGACATGACGATTTTTAAACTGTTCCATTTTCAACATAATGAACGATATGATTGTAACCTTTTGTTAATCTCTTTGTTTCGGAGGTGAATCCCTGCCTGGTCATTATCCTTCTCCCACAAAAGGGTTGTGTTCTTCCTCATACCCGATAGTGGTTGCCGGGCCATGGCCTGCATATACCCTGGTTTCTTCCGGTAGCGAGAAGAGCTTCGTCTGAATTCCCTTTACCAGCAAATCATAGTCCCCTCCGGCGAGGTCTGTACGTCCTATCCCGGAGTGAAAAAGTGCATCACCGCTGAACAAGACACCTTCGGCCTTATGATAAAACACCACGCTTCCGGGCGAATGTCCTGGCAGATGAATCACCTCGAGGATCTGGGTACCAAAATGAATCCGATCACCCTCATGGAGATACCTTCCTATATCGGGTTTGAAATCGGTATTCACGTTTGGAAGTCCGAACAACTTTAGCTGCGCAGGAATATTTTCAAGAAGAAATTCATCTGCCTGATGGCAGGACAATGTAATTCCAAACTGCGATGCCAGCATGTTGACACCAAAAAGGTGATCAAAATGCAAGTGGGTGTTGATAACGTGCTTCACCACAAAATCGTGATCAAGGATATAGTTGAGCAATAATTCCCTTTCATCGGCATAAAAACAGGCTGCATCAATCACAACGCACTCTTTGGATGCGTCGGAGAGAACATAAGTATTTACGCCCAAAGGATTGAATTCAAATATTTTAATCTTCATCAAATGGCGTTAAGTTGCGTTATAGAAAGAACAAAAATAGCACTTTCTTTTGGATTAATCCGGATTAGGCCGAAGATAAAATGATCAACTCAGAGAGACGTATACTAATTTCTTTGTCTGGAAGAAGGGTTCAGCGAAGTATTTGGAAAGGGAGATCTCATCGGCCATTCTTTTAAAAGGCTGAATCTCGGCTGTAAGATCTCCTCCCTTCAGGCAGATGATACCGTTTGGAAGGGCGTTTATCTGTTCCGTGGTTATATTTTTGCGTGTGACTCTGACCAGTTCCGGCAACACCATGACTGCCCGGCTCACGATAAAATGGTACTTATTCTTTTCGTTCTCCACACGTGCGTGCTTCACCTCCACGTTTGACAGTCCGATTTCTTTTGCGATAGCTTCTGCAACCTTGATTTTTTTCCCGATACTATCAAGCAGCAAGAAGTGAATCTCAGGAAAAAATATAGCAAGCGGTATCCCGGGAAATCCACCACCTGTACCCACATCCATAATACGGGTACCTGGTACAAAAGAGATATACCGTGCAATGGCCAGCGAATGCAATACATGGTGCAGGGTAAGGTTGCCGATATCTTTTCGGGAAATCACATTGATTTTGGCATTCCAATCGGCATACAAGCCAGGCAGTGCATCAAACTGTTGCTTTTGCAGTGCTGTGAGGTTGGGAAAATAAGTTTCGATATCGTTCACTGTAATTCGGCCAGTTTATGTACTATGGTATTTTCTTTCAAGAGGGATCGGATGGCTCCATAGGGGATAAAAACCTGTGGGGCATCAAGTTGATATGCCGAGTACTCCCCCTTGTTAAAGGTATAAATGATTCCCTTTTCGTTTAACAGGAAATTTTTGTTGGGGACAATCTCCTGAATCCCGAAGAAACCAAGGTCTTCAAGTTCAGAAACTGTTTTCACATTATTCTGGTCCAGCAGGGAAGTGACAATGAGACTTTGCAAAGCAGAATCGTAACCGGCATTGAATAGGTCGCTTTCGGTCACCCTATTGCCGGTATTTAAATTGATCACATAGTTACGGTATGAATTGTAGGAGGTAGCCCCCCCCTTGTTGTTTGACTGCTTCACCTGAAAGGCAATGATTCCGTATTGATTGTAAACGACAGAGTCGGACAGGTTCTCGTAATAAGAGTAGAAAACATCTTTCATAGCATGTTCACTGTCCGATAAATCAATGCCGGGAATCAGCTCGTTAAGCTCCATCATGTCCTTAGCACTTTCCCTGTAGGTCGCAGCATCGGCACTATAGTTCTCTTTAAAACTGTTCACATAACCATCTACCGCCTGAGCGGGTGTCAACGTATCGTAGGGTGTTCCGAACATATGTTTCACGAAGAACCGCTGAAGTGTGTCGACGTTGATTTTGGAACTGCTTGCCGGATAAATAAATTCCACACGTATGTCACAGAAAGGTTTCGATGTATCTCCTTCAAGATGGTACCTTTCGCTCACCCTGACTGTATCAAAATCAACGTTGTTTTCTGCGCGAAACATGCTGCGTCCTTTGCTGTTACATGCGACGATCAGCAAAACTAAAGCAGGTAGTAAGTAAGCATTTTTTTTCTTTATTCCCCTCATATACGAAACAAATAAACCACAAAATTACGCATTTTATCGGGACATCTGCGCATTTGTGATAAAATTCCACAAAAAGAGGGTACATTCTTGTTGCATCCCTCTCTTTTGAAATTTTGCATCAGTATTCTGCAAAGAACAGATGCAATACGTATTATAAGAATCTGCTCAATAAGCTTTTCCGTCGGTATCCAGTTCATCCAGCCCCAGCTTCTTTTTTTCCAGAGCGCCCCAGGCATATACGATATAAGCAATTACGACCGGTACAAAGAGCGACACCACCGTCATGGCAGAAAGAGTAAATTCACTGGACGAGGAGTTTTGGAGCGTTAGCGAACTCTGCAGGTCGGCAGACGACGGATAGTAAGCCGTATTGTTATAGCCGGCCACCAGAAGTAGCATGGTTACGGTAACGACTGTTCCGGCGCCGGTAAGCCAAATACCTTTTTTGAACCGCTGATTGAAGACCGTCAGAAAGATCCCACACAAAACAGCCAAAACACCCAAAATGAACAACGCCATCACCCACGGCATATCGAGAAAATTCTGCAGGTATTTCATCTCTTCGAGTGAAACGATTTTTGTAACAGGATCCACGGCATATCCCTTTCCCAGAAGCGTCCAAATCAGAAAAACAAGGAAAAACAGCACAAAAGGCAACCCATTGTACAACACAAACTTACGTGACCTTTTTTCCAGCACTTCATGATTGAGTCGGTTCACAAAAAAGAGACTGGCCAGTGTTCGGGCCAGAAACAAAATAGCGATCCCCATGCAGAGGTTGCGGAGGTTACCAAGTAACTCCAGTCCGTGCAGCGGGTTTTGCCATTGGCTGATTACAATGCCCGACGTGCCCAGACCGGCAATATTTCCTTTGCCCACGGTAAACTCGGAGCCGGTGAAGAAAGTAGCTACCAGCACACCCAGCAGAAAAGTACCCAATACCCCGTTCACAAAGAGAAAGGCACGGTACACATTGGGACCAAATATATTTCCGGGCTTCGACTGAAACTCATACGAAACTGCCTGCAGCACAAAGCAGAAAAGCAGGATCATCCAGGCCCAGTAAGCACCGCCGAAGCTGGTAGAATAAAATAAGGGAAACGAGGCAAAAAAGGCGCCGCCAAACGTCACCAAAGTTGTAAATGTATATTCCCATTTACGCCCCAGCGCATTGATCAGCAGTTTCTTTTCATCTTCCTTTCTTGAGAGAGATCCGAGCATCGACTGCCCCCCCTGCACAAAAAGCAGGAACACCAGAAGCCCCCCAAGGAATGACATAATAAACCACCAGTATTTTTGTAAAAAATCGTATGTTATCATTGCGTTGTTTATTTAGTAAGTTCCATATTTTCAATTTTCAACTTTTTCATATTCAGCAACTTCGGGTCCTTTTTTAATTTGTTTCACCATGATGGTCACTTCGGCTACAAGCAACCCCGTAAAAAGAACAGCAAACAAGATAAAGGTAGTCATCACATTTTCCCCCGAAACAGCTGATACAGCAGCATTTACCGGCAATATATCCTGAATGGTCCACGGCTGGCGCCCCACCTCGGCAACCACCCACCCAAGCTGACCCGCAATGTACGACAAAGGGATGCTCCACAATGCCACATACTGGAGCCACCGGGTCCTGCTCATATTTTTCCTGTACAGATAGTAGAATATCACAAGAAACAGTAGAATATAAAAGAATCCGATCATCACCATCAGATGGAAGCTGTAAAAGGTGAGCGGAATATTTGGAATCAGTTCCTCCCCTGTTTCGAGGTAACCGTATCCGAAATGGGCATAGTTTTCTCTTAAGATGATTTCGTGGTTGGCAGCATCGGCGTCGCGGCCTTCCTCTCTGGCGACCTGGTAATCGGCCAAAGCCTGAATGGCTTTCTTGCCACGCACCTTGCGTTCTTCAAACGACAGCGCTGTGGTACCGTCGGCCAGGGGGTATCCCCCATCCACAATATCTTTTACCCCAGGTACAAAAGCATTGATGTTTCGATACCCCAGCAGGGAGAGGAGCTTGGGTATTTCCAGTTTGAATATATAAGGATCCACTTCATCATTATAAGCAGTCTTGGCAGGATTCAGCATGCCTACTGCCACCAGTCCGGCACCTTCTTTACCTTCGTACAATCCTTCCATGGCTGCAAGCTTCATTGGTTGCTTTTGCGCCACATGATAGGCTGATCCATCGCCGGTTATGGCAAGCATCACAAAAGCGACCAGCCCCACGAGCGAGCCAATTCTGAGACTTTGAATAGCAAAGTCGGTGTGTCTCTTTTTCAGAAGGTACCAGCTCGCCACGCCAGCAACAAAGGAGCCACCGACAGCCCAGCAGGAGAAGGTGGTATGCAAAAACTTGTTATAAGCTACGGGAGACAGAGCCACTGCCCAAAAGTCAACCATTTCGTTCCGCACTGTTTCCGGGTTGAACTCCATTCCTACGGGGTACTGCATCCAGGCATTGGCTACCAGTATCCAGAAAGCCGATAGGGAGGATCCCACAAAAACAAGCCAGGTTGATAAAAGGTGAGTTTTGCGGCTCACCCTGTTCCAGCCGAAAAACATGATTGATATGAAGGTGGCTTCCAGAAAAAAGGCGATGATCCCTTCAATGGCAAGGGGAGCACCAAATATATCTCCCACAAACCAACTGTAATTCGACCAGTTTGTGCCGAACTGAAACTCCAGAATAATGCCCGTAGCCACACCTATGGCAAAGTTAATTCCAAAAATCTTTTGCCAAAACTTGCTTGTATGCTTCCATTTCTCGTCTCCTGTTTTCACATAGATGCTCTCCATGATTGCCATGATGAGCGCCAGTCCAATGGTGAGGGGAACAAATAGCCAGTGATAGCTGGCAGTGAGCGCAAACTGTGCCCTTGACCAATTTACTGCAGATGCACTTAATAGATCCATATATTCTTCAGATTAAACTTGTTTAATATTGCAGGTTGTTGTTATTCCGCTCCCGAGGCCTTTTCCAATAGTTCGGTGCGTACATGTTTTGCTTTATCTGCATCGTTATCGTAGGTAGTATCCAGGACATTGGGAAAAAAGAAAGGCCTCAAGATGAAGTACATGATAATCAGTTTCACGATTGCCACAATCCACAGTGTTTTGCTTAAGCGGTTCATATTTGTGAAACCGTCCCAGAACATTTTAAACCAGTTAAACTTTACCACGGGTCTCATGATTTCTATTTCCATTGCTGCTGTGATTTAATAGATCCCGCGGTCAGGCCTCTCCAATCCCCCCAATAGGAGGCAGGAAACCCGGCTCTGCCTGCAGGCGGATGGCTCCGTTTTGTTGTTCAAACTTGTCGATATTATCTTTCAATGCCACAAACAACCGTTTGGTGTGTTCGGGTGTGAGAATAATCCTTGATTTGACTTTTGCCTTGGGGACACCCGGCACAATCCGGATGAAATCGATGACAAACTCGGAGGTTGAATGTGAAATGACAGCCAGATTGGAATATATTCCCTGAGCAATCTCATCGCTCAATTCTATCTGGATCTGGTTATCCTGATTGTTTTTTTCCATTGTAAACTATGAATTATGGTTATTTATAAATATTATAAATAAGGATAAGCAAAGAAAATTAAATTTTCATTATCAGCAAAAGAAAACAAGACATTCTTGAAATATTTCTTTAAATTTTGCCTCCATTTATTTATTCCGATCAATTTCTCCATTCTTTGTAAGGAAGATTCAGCGAATCGGCAACCCCCTTGAATACCACATCTCCTTCTACGATATTCAAACCCTGTTTCAGATCGGGATGGCTCATGCAGGCTTTTTGCCATCCATTTTCAGCCAGGGTAATCACATAAGGCATGGTCGCGTTTGTGAGGGCACGGGTAGAGGTCACAGGAACAGCTCCAGGAATGTTCGCCACACAGTAATGAATAATTCCGTCCACCACATAGGTAGGATTCACATGGGTTGTGGGATGTGTGGTTTCGAAGCATCCCCCCTGATCTACAGAAACATCGATAATCACTGTACCGGGTGTCATCTCTTTCAGCATCTCACGGGTTACAAGGTGAGGGGCTTTCATGCCTACCTGCAAGGTGGCTCCGATAACAAGGTCGGCAGTTTTCGCCAATTCTGAAATTGCCATTTTGGTAGAATAAACAGTCTCCACGTTGGCAGGCATTATTTCCGAAAGGTAACGAAGCCGGTTTAAATTAATGTCGAGAATCTTTACTTTCGCGCCCAGCCCGGAAGCCATCATCGCCGCGTTGAATCCCACCACACCTGCACCGATAATGACTACATCGGCAGGCTTCACACCCGGAACACCTCCCAACAGCACTCCCTTTCCACCCTGTGGCCTCTCAAGGTATTTAGCTCCCTGCTGCACAGAGAGGCGTCCCGCCACTTCACTCATGGGAGTAAGCAGAGGCAACCCCCCGTTGCTGTCCATCACAGTCTCATATGCAATGCACACAGCCCCGCTTCGAACCATCGCTTCCGTCAATATTTGGTCGGAAGCGAAGTGAAAGAAAGTGAATAGAATTTGTTTTTTTCTGATCAGGGAAAACTCACTTTCCTGCGGTTCCTTTACTTTCACGATCATATCGGCACGCGCATATATTTCCTCAATCGTGTTGAGTATTTCGGCTCCCGCTTTCACGTACCGTTCGTCCGGCAGATTGCTTTCCAGGCCGGCATTCTTTTGCACACATACGATGTGTCCTCTGCGGGTAAGTTCATACACTCCCGCGGGAGTCATTGCAACCCTGCCCTCCTGTACTTTAATCTCTTTGGGTATTCCAATGGTCATCATGATACGTTTTAGATATTATAAAAAGAACTGCAATGTTTCTAAAACAAAAATAGCACAAAAAAAATATAAAATTATGTTTCCTGTTGAAAAATTCCAGAATCAACGTCGGTTATTTTATCAAAAAAGCAAAGAAGATGACCAATCAATCAAATCTGATAAACTCTACCACTTGTGATAAAGTCGAAACATTTTTTGTAGTTTACAGATAAAATCGTATTTTTGTATGGTATTTAGATTATCTGAAAATAAAACAATTTGCACAATGGTAAGTTATAAAGATTTGGGTTTAGTAAACTCTAAAGAGTTGTTCAAAAAAGCAATAGACGGCGGCTATGCCATCCCCGCTTTTAATTTCAACAACATGGAACAAATGCAGGCCATTATTTCCGCCTGTGTGGAAACGAAATCGCCTGTGATCCTCCAGGTATCCAGCGGTGCACGTAAATATGCCAATCAGACTTTATTGCGCTACATGGCCCAGGGAGCCGTTCAATATGCCAAAGAACTGGGTTATGAAATCCCCATCGTGCTTCACCTCGACCACGGTGACAGCTTCGAACTTTGCAAAGACTGTATCGAAAGTGGTTTCTCATCTGTAATGATCGACGGCTCGCATCTTCCTTACGAAGAAAACGTCGCCTTGACAAAGAAAGTGGTTGATTACGCTCATCAATACGATGTGACTGTGGAAGGAGAGCTGGGCGTACTGGCTGGTATTGAAGACGATGTTCAGGCAGAACACCACACCTATACTGAACCCGATGAAGTAGTCGACTTTGTGTCGCGCACCGGTGTCGACTCACTGGCCATCTCTATCGGCACTTCACACGGTGCATTCAAGTTCACCCCGGATCAGTGCACCCGCAACGAAGATGGTGTGCTGGTACCTCCCCCCCTTCGTTTCGATATTCTCGAAGAGATTGAGAAACGTATTCCCGGATTCCCCATCGTGCTTCACGGCTCGTCTTCTGTGCCCCAACAATATGTGGAAACCATTAACAAGTATGGCGGTAAACTGAACGACTCCATCGGCATTCCGGAAGAGGAGCTGCGCAAAGCTGCCAAATCGGCCGTATGCAAGATAAACATCGACTCTGACGGTCGTCTGGCTATGACAGCAGCTGTACGCGAAGTGTTCGCCAAGAATCCGGCCGAGTTTGATCCCCGTAAATACCTGGGGCCTGCTCGCGAGGAGCTGAAAAAGCTGTACATGCACAAGACAGAAAAAGTACTGGGTAGCGCTGGAAAAGCATAAAACAGACACTATCCTGAATATATAAAAAAGGATTGGCCGAAGTGGCGCAATCCTTTTTTTGTGGTTTTTTCGTAAGATCACCGCACGTTCATCTCTGCAATCATCTTATTGAAAGACGTTTCTTTCAGCAAATCATCCAGCGAAAGGTGCATTCTATAACGCCAGTAGTGTGCAGGGTTAGCCGGTACGTTTATTCGTTCAGCATCAGCATTTGGGTTACGCAGCTTTTCGTCGGCCGACATCCAGTCCTGCCAGGGCAATATTACCCACATTGCCGTTGATTGCAAATGACTTGTAAGGATCTCCCTGCAGAGTGCTGCGCTGCATTCTTCGGGAGCTTCGCCTTCATGGTGCAGAATTTCGTTATAATAACGTTGTGTCACCTCTCTGTTTTCGGTCCACCATGCTCGAATAGGCGACATGTCGTGAGTAGATGTTGTGCATACCGAAAGATAAGGCAGCGCATGCAGATCAGTGAACAACGTCTTTGAATCTTTGGGCATGCGTTGAATCTCCAGACTCAGCATCTGCAGTTCACTCATTACCGAGGGTACACAATCGGGCACCATCCCGAGATCTTCACCACATGCCATCATCGTGGTTGAAGAAAGCAGTATGGGAAGTTTCCGCATTGCCTGCTCGCGCCAGAAGTAGTTGTGTTTATGATAAAAGAAATCATCGTATAGCCGATTGAAAGCATCTTTCACAGGGTCATCCAGGTATCGGTACGAATGGGTATATTGCGCTGTGATACGCGGATGAAACCTGTTTTGATCATGCTGGTCCCGTATAAAAAGTACCTCTGTGCAAAGCGAAAGGAGTCCGTCGTGGACGCATCTGCTTTTTTCGTCCATCGGATCGGTAAACAACTGGCTTATTTTCTGTTGCGTATCGCAAAATGATTTCAACCTGAACGTCTGCCATCCCGACACATCCAGATACCTGTCTTTCACCTCGTCTGCATAGTCACCGAAGATTTCAGGCAGAAAATGTTCATGAATGAACGGTTCTACCATTCGTTCCTCGTCGAACGGGATGCCGGCACGGTTTATCTCTTCCGCCCAGTATGGCAATGCGGGACTAAAATACCCGAGTAAACCCTGTACAGCCTGGAGCGGTATCTCCCATATACGGAAAAAGCCCAGGATATGATCGATTCTGTATGCATCAAAGTAGTCGGACATTTTGCGAAAGCGGCTAATCCACCATGCATACCCATCTTCGGCCATCGCATGCCAGTTATACGTGGGGAAACCCCAATTCTGGCCCAGGTAAGAAAAGTCATCGGGAGGAGCGCCACTCTGGGTATCCATATTGAAAAGAGAAGGAGCCGTCCATGCGTCGATGCTGTTCCGGCTGATGCCAATTGGAATATCGCCTTTCAGGGTAACACCCTTTTCCCGGGCATACTTCTTTACGCCTGAAAACTGTTCGTGAAGCAGGTATTGTACAAAATGCCAGTAATAAATCTCTTTTTCTGCCTCCGGGTAAATTTTGGTCATCCGCAACAATCGATGTTCGTCGTAACTGCTGAACTCGCCCCAATCCCTGAAGTTGGCAGTGTCATTTCTGTCGCGCAGGTAACAATAACAGGCATACGGGAAAAGCCAGTGGCTATTTTTCTCATAGAAAGCCAAATATTCGGCAGACGACAAGACTCTCTCGCCACACTCCAGAAACAGATCTCGACAGTAATCCGCCTTCAATTTCAACACTTTCTCATAATCTACCTCCGGCAGGCTGTTCAATCGTGCTGCCTCCCGGATATAGATTTTCATCTTCTTCCTGTCTTTCAGTGGGTGCGACCTGCACCCCAAGTAGATTGGATGAAGTGCATAAATGGAGATGGCGCTGTAGGGATATGAGTCACGCCAGGTCCTGGAGGCGGTGGTATCGTTCACAGGAAGCAATTGAATCAGCTGCTGTCTTGTAAGGGATGCCCAGTCGATCATCTTATAAAGATCGGTGAATTCACCAATTCCAAAACTCTCGTTTGTCTTCAACGAAAAAACAGGAACGGAGGTACCTGTTCCTTTATAGCTAAAGTGGTCATAACGGTATTGCAAAGCCATTTCCACAAAGACAGTACCATTTTCATAAGCCTTTTCCGCAAGAAGAATCCGATTACCACCGTCTTCCCAATGCCTAATTTCTCCGGTGGCTTTATCCATGATTATAAACTTGTACTCGCAGGAAGAAGGCATTTTTTTTGCATCCAGCACAATCTGCCACTCACCGTCATCCAGATAAGACAGCGGTTTCGCCAGTACCGGATTCCAATTTCCTAAAGCCTCACAGTTACCGCTCAAACAAACCATCTGATCTTTCTGCACATAGGGGCAAATTAAATTCAACACCACCGAATGGGCATAATATCTTAAAGAGAGGGGCATCTTCGCATGACGGAAGATGCTCCCGGCAAAAACAGACGAATAGAGATATGCGTGATAGGGTTTATTTTTCCAAAGATCCTGAATGAGGAATTTTTTTTCCCCCTTGATGATATGCAACTTTCGGTTAGCACCCCACTCACGGCGAACGACAGATGCACCTTGTCGGATGAAATAATAGTAATGAATAACTTTTGTTTCCGGCACATGTACATCTGCGAACCAATTATCGCCCTCGTTGGAAAGGACGATTGCATTTGACTCATCGAACTGTCCCAATTCCGGAACAGATCCACAGAGACAAACCTGTTGTCCCCAAGTGGTATGGTAGTTGAGTTGAAATATTAGAAGAGCCATTCAGATACTTTCGTTTAGATCATTATACACGATATACGTTTTTCAATGATGTTGTGTATTAAATTGATAGATCACGGGCAAATCTACAATAATTTACAAACGAAAGGAACAGAAAACGGTTTCTTTTCAGCAGAATGCCGTGCAATCGATTGCGGCAGAAATGCTCTCACAGAGCTGTCAAACCTGTTTCTTTTACAGGAAGATAAGAATCAGCAATTGTGCAGTGATGACCCTGAGAAACATAGTCAGCGGATATACGGTGGCATAGCTCACGGCGGGTATATCATTCCCGGCAGTTGCGTTGGCATATGACAACGCCGGCGGATCGGTCATGCTTCCCGCAATCAGCCCCATCAGCGTGAAATAGTTCAGCTTACATACTTTTCGTCCGATGGTGCCAATGATCAAAAGAGGGACAACGGTGATGATCACGCCATAGCCAATCCATGTGTATCCGCCATTGACAACAGTTTCCACAAAGTTTCCACCGGCTCCCAGCCCTACGCAGGCCAGGAAGATGGCAATACCTATCTCACGCAGCATCAGGTTGGCGCTCATGGTGGTGTAGGTCACCAGCTTATATTTAGGTCCGAATTTGCTGAGTAGAATGGCCACGATCAGCGGTCCACCGGCAAGTCCCAGTTTCACCGGTTGCGGGATACCCGGAATCATGAAAGGGATGCTTCCCACGATGACTCCCACGGCAATTCCAATGAAGATAGAGATGAGATTCGGTTCTCTCAGACGCTTGAGCGAGTTGCCCAGAAACTTCTCCACATTAAGGATAGACTCTTCAGACCCCACCACAGTCACCCGGTCGCCCAACTGAAGCTGCAGTCTTGAATCGGCAATCAGGTCCACTCCGGCACGGTTTACACGGGTGATATTTACTCCGAAAAGATTTCTCAGCCGCAGGTTTCCGATAGAACGTCCATTGATGGCCGACTTCGTAATGGAGATTCTGCGCGAAACAAGCTGCGAATCCAGTTTGTTCCAATCCTCTCTGTTCATATCAATACGGTGGCCTATAAAAGCTTCAATTGCATCAATATTTTTCAGGTTGGAAACGACCAGAATTTTATCGCCCTCATTCAATACCGTATTTGTCTGTGGTACTACCAACGCCTGAGTCCGTTCCTGCAACAACCGGGAAATAACAAATTCTTTTTGTATGAGATGTTTAATATCCCGTATATCTTTACCAAAGATGGAAGGGTTTTCCACCTGTAACGAAAACATGTGTGCTTCGGTTAGTTTGGACTCATTTTTGTCGTCCAGCTCACTGTTCTCCTTGGCGAAGTTAATTTTAAAAATAAACCGAAACAACACAATGGACAAGATTATGCCGACCACTCCCAGAGGATAGGCCACGGCGTAGGCAGTGGCAATGGTGGGGTCAGTTGCTCCCGTCACATCAGTGTAAGTCTGCTGGGCAGCTCCCAGTCCCGGAGTGTTGGTGACTGCACCGGAAAGAATCCCGACCATGGTGGCAATGGGTATTCCGGTGATGGTATGAATAACATAGGTTGTAACCACCCCCAGGAGCACCACGCCTGTAGCCAGCAGATTAAGGGTAACCCCCCCCTGCTTAAACGAAGAGAAGAAGCTGGGTCCCACCTGCATACCGATTGAAAAAATAAACAGGATCAGACCAAATTCTTTTAGGAAATGCAACACATTTACGTCAATTTCCAAGCCAAGATGCCCCAAAAAAATCCCAAAAAACAGAATCCATGTTGTCCCGAGCGAGATGCCAAAAATTTTTATTTTTCCCAGCAAAAGCCCTACAGAGATCACCAACGCAAGCACCAGAATTGAATGCGCAATTCCAGACCCGGTAATTAATTCCACTAACCAATTCATTTTTTCAATAACCTAAATGTGTGTATTAAGTTGCCGCAAAGATAGCGCTAATTCGTCGAATTAAAAAAACTTTCAAAAGGTCAAAAAAATCATCGCTTCTCAACAATATTCATTACCAAAGGAAAGAATCAAGAAATTTCATGTACTTTTGCAGCGTAAAAAAATGAGTCCGGATGAAGATGAAGAAGCTACATGTAATCACGCCAGTCAAAAATTCTGTTAAAACAACACTCCGTACAATAGAAAGTGTTTGCACTTCGCGCATGGCAACAGAATTACGATATACGGTATACGATGACTTCAGTGATGAGGAAACGATAGAGGCACTTTTAGAGGCAAAGGAAAGATTTAATTTCGAACTGGTCCATCTGAGTAGTCTTACACAACACCCTTCACCAAACTACTTACTGGTACTGCAGCTTGCCCAGCAGAAGGCACTGGCGGACGACGCCCATCTGGTCATCGTTGAATCAGACGTGGTTATTCAACCCGACACGTTGCAAACAATGCAGGAAAGAGCACACCTGTTACCCAATACGGCTATGTTGGGCGCAGTTACTACTGACGAGACAGAAAACTTCAATTATCCCTATCTCTATGCCAAAAACTACGCATTTGGCAGCATTAAATCGCCCAAAAGAATCAGTTTCTGTTGTACACTGTTAAGCAACGATTTACTTTCTAAATTTGACTTTCAGCTTCTCAACAAGGGAAAAACATGGTTCGATGTTTTCATCTCTCACAAAGCGCTGGAGTTAGGAATGTCTAATTACGTACTCACCGATACACCAGTACTGCATTACCCACATAGCAGCCGTCCCTGGAAAAATCTCAAGAAAACCAATCCACTCCTTTATTACTGGCAAAAACTGGTATTGAGAAGGGATAAAATCTAGTTCTTTCTCATTTCATAAAGGTCACCGCCACCCATTGATCCATTTCCGTAAAACGGAGATAGGTCCATCCCTCCTCTTCTCCTTTGGTACGTATAGCCGGGATATCCTCCCGGTAAAAACCACTCATAATGATCTGGCCACCTCTGTTCAGCACCTTATCATAGAGAGGGATGTCGCGTAAGAGAATGTTTCTGTTTATATTAGCTAAGATCACATCAAAAGTAGAATCACCCAGCAGCTCGGCTCCTCCGAGCAGCACCCGGATATTGTCAACGCCATTTAACTGCACGTTCTCGTGTGCATTATTACAGGCCCATTCATCAATATCGATTGCGGTGACCGATGTTGCTCTTCTCATGGAAGCAAGTATGGCCAGCACAGCTGTTCCGCACCCCATGTCAAGTACGGTTTTGTACTGCATATCCAGGGACAGGATCTCCTTCAGGATCAATCCGGTTGTCTGGTGATGCCCCGTACCAAATGCCATTTTGGGATCGATCATGATGTCGTATCTGTATTTTTTTTCCGGCTGATGGAAAGAACTGTGAATACAACACTCATCGCCAATCACGATCGGTTGAAAATAGTGGCGTTCCCACTCTTCGTTCCAGTTTTTATCTTCCAGCTCGTGGTGCAACCAGCTTATATCGGCCTTCACGGGTAAATAGGCAAGGAGTTCCGATACTTTTTGTTTGGAAAAAAGAGACGCCGGGACATAGGCATCCAATCCGCCAGGAACTTGCACGAATGTCTCAAATCCAACATCAGCCAACGTGGCAGCCAGTACATCCTTCACTATTTCCGAATCCGGATCGCAAGTAAACTGCACATGTATATATTTCATTCTATAGGTTTTTCAAATTTCGTCTCGTTATACCCGATACAAAAGTAGGCAACTTTCCGGGAATCGAATAAAAAAACACTTCCCAAAAAAACAATAGCTACCCGAAAAAAAGTAAAAATCCCTTTCTTCGGCCCATAAATTGTTTATAAATGTTACAAAAAATGGCTATTTTATAGAATATAAGCCCCGCATTGGTTTTTTTGTCCTACTTTTATCCGTCAAAAATAATCACCGTTTTCACGCTGTGGCATCACTGTTGATGTCGACTTCTGATTATTCGGCGTCATGAAAACATACAGTCAAAAAAATGATATGAGAATATTACTATCCATTACGCTATTTATCATCTCCTTCATATTTCCGGAATATGGATATGGGCAGGAACCCGAAGTAAAGAAACTGATTCAGGAAGGTGTAACATTACACGATCAGGGAGAATACATGCAGGCCATCGATAAATATAATGCAGCATTGAAACTCCAGCCAAACTGTGCACAAGCTACCTACGAAATAGCGCTGTCTTACCTTGCATTGAAAGATTTTCAAAAAGCTTTGGAGTTCAGTACCGCAGTGATCAACACTAACGACAAGCAACTTTCTCCGGGCGCCTACGCCGTAAAAAGTGAAGCTTTGGTGGAAATGGGACAGGTGGATGATGCCCTGGCCCTTTTGCAGGAGGGATTGATCAGGTATGGAGATGAGTATCTGCTTCACTTCAACATGGCCGTAAATTACTATAACAAGGGCGATGTGGATAACACGCTCAAACATATTAAAAAGGCTATCGATCTCGACAAATCGCACAGCGGCGCTTTTTTGTTGTATGCCTACGCGCTGAACGACAAAGGGCTTTGGGTACAAAGTATCCTCTCTATGCAAATGTTTCTTTTGCTGGAGCCCGACAGCAAGAGATCGAAAAATGCGTTTGAAGAGATGCTGCAGACAATGCGCATAAAAAAAACGGGCAAGCCGGTGGAACGCTCTTTCATTCAGCAGCAGATGCTGCGTAATGAGGCGGGTACATTGCTGCATCCGGAAGAGATCCCCCCTTTGTCGACGGCAGATGGACTTAATCGTATTCTTGTCTATCAGGCCATCACCTCCACCCTCGACTCGTTGCAGTCCACACCCGCTGAAGAGGATGAATTTATGCAATTCAAGCTTGTGAACCGGGCAATCATGAAGGTGCTCCAGAAAGAGAGTCTCAGCACTTCCAGACATGGTATTTTCTGGACCTTTTATGTTCCGTTTTTTTCGCACATCGAACTATCCAACTATTACGACACTTTCTGCCGTTACATCAGTGTATCTTACTATCCCGAATCTTTGGAGTGGTGGCAGCAGAACACCGAAGCAGCGGAGAATTTCGTGCTTTGGTTTGAAAATGGCGACAATATCTGATACACAAATTAAATAAATTAGGTACATTTGCGTTGCAGTCCGAACATAAGGAAATGATTGACGAGGAAAAACTACTGGAAGAGTTGCACGATCCGCTTACAAGCCGTAAAGGGTTTGGCCGTCTGGTATCTGAATACAGCGAGAGGTTGTACTGGCAGATACGAAAGATGGTGCTTTCTCACGACGATGCTAACGATATACTTCAGGATGTTTTTATCAAAGCGTGGACCAACCTCGAAAATTTCAGGGGAGAAGCCAAACTCACCACTTGGCTTTATCGGATTGCCATAAACGAAAGCATCACCTTCCTGAATAAAAAACGAAGCCAGAATAACATTTCCATCGACGATGACGACGCGTTTCTACTCAACATCATTGAGAGCGACGAATATTTTGATGGCGACGAAGCACAAAAAATGTTACAAAAAGCCATCCTTACTCTTCCCGACAAGCAACGCCTTGTTTTTCAAATGAAATACTTTGAAGAAATGAAATACGAAGAGATGTCAGACATTCTCGGTACGTCTGTGGGAGCGCTCAAAGCATCCTATCATCATGCCGTTAAGAAAATCGAAAAGATTTTGGGTGAACCCAATTAAACCTTTTAGATATCTCCGAGTCTACTCATCAGTACAGCGCAATAGAGAAAGGTATGAAAACAAATATTCACAAATTACAAGAAATAGATAAGACAAAAAACCCCTTTAAAGTACCTGAAAATTATTTCGCGCAACTCAATGAAGAGATAATGAGCAGGCTGCCCGAAAAGGAGTACGTTGAACCTCGTACTGTGTCGCTGTGGGATAAGGTAAAACCATGGGTTTATCTGGCTGCTATGTTTGTGGGAATTTATATTACCATTAATTTTCTGACCCGGAATAGTGACGGGGGGCAAATTACAACGGAACAGTCCACAACTGTTAAGCCGGCCAGTATACCGCAGGCTGCTGATAATTATTGGTCTACCGTACATGTTACCGAGGAAGAGTTTTATCAGTTTCTCGAAGAACAAATAGTAGACGATGGCTACTATGATTACATGTATAATCAGTATTATTTGAACTAAAATCGTAACAGACCTCTTTAATAAGATTTTGTCATGAGAAAAGGTATTATTTTGCTGCTGTCTATGTGCATGCTTCCCCTATTCTTCTCTTCCTTATCGGCTCAAAACAGAAAGATGGACATGGCTGATTACGAAAAAAGGAAGATGGAATTTATCCGGAAAGAAGCAGGGCTCACGCAAGCCGAAGCTGTAAAATATTTCCCGTTGAACAGCGAGCTCACACAAAAGAAATTTGAACTCCATAAACTCCATAGGGATAAAGTACAACGGATTAAGGACAACAGCAACATTTCCGACGAAGAATACAGAAGAATGCTCGACGATGATGTTGAGATTAAGATCAGGGAAGCCGCACTCGACAAAGAATATGCCACCAAATTCGAAAAAGTTCTCAGCCCGGAAAAACTTTACCGGGCACAACAAGCTGAAAAAAACTTCATTCAGAAGGAAGTAACCAACTTCCGAAGTGAACAGGGAAACAGAGGCAGCGGAAACAGCCGAAGAAGGTAATGTTCTTTAAACCTCTTCAGGCAAACATGCGGCAATCGGCGCTCATTATAGCCTTCCGCATTCTTTAATTTTGGAAAATAATAATTCTCTTTGGCCTAATCGTATAAAATAATTGTCTATAAATGTCTGGCAGACAAGTTATAGACAATTAAGCAGTTTTAAAGTATTGATAATAAAAGCGTTACAAATATTTGTGGAGTTGGAGGGATTCGAACCCTCGTCCAAACGAGGAAGCAATTTGCTTTCTACATGCTTAGCTTCATTTTATTTGTCGGGAAAGAGCGCGACTGAAGCCACCAAACTCAATCCTTATCTTCTTAGTTTCGGAAAGGAGCCGAAGCCTCTCCCATCCTATCTCCGATTTATCTGCACCACCTGATCGGAACGCTTCGAAGCCAGAGCTTCCGGGTGATGTCTTGTCCCGCCACATGTGACGGGATTAAGCTTTAATCTACTGTACTTCGATTAAGCAGCAAGAGCGTAATTGTTATTGCCAGTTAATTGTTTTGTCGTTTGAGATTAAAGTGCAAACCGACAACGCACTGCATGCTTACAAACCTCTTCTACCCGCTGTCAAAACCGGTCAACCCCATATTGT
>NZ_DCEN01000088.1:20850-23505 GCF_002316955.1 Proteiniphilum sp. UBA1028 | reverse complement strand
CCCCCTTATAACCAACTAAATATTAGAATCGATACTATTTTAGATTTATTCCCCATCTTTTTCTTGTTCCTTTCTCTTCTAATTCAATATATCCTTCTAGATTAAATGAAGAAAGAATGTCTGTTTTGTTTTTATTAAAAATATCAATCATAGCATCAATACAAGGAGCTCCATGTTTTTTAAACTGTTTGAATTGTAAATATGCATTTTTATTAATCAATATGCAAGATGGATGAATATATGGATATTTAATTTTGTTAAAACTTTTCCACCAATACTTTTTGTGTTGATCCTTTTCCAGGCCCTTTTTATCTACCATCAACTCCTTTCCTACTGCATATCCTTTATAATGATTATACATATCATTAATTATTTCTTTTTTTATATACACATCGCTATCCATTATCAAAAGAAAGTCATAAAAAGAAGTCGTAATACCATAATGCATACCTGGTCCGTGGTGAATATTATATCCAAGTCGCTCAACTTTTATATTTTTATCTTCCTTTTCTAAATCTTCAAAATAAAACTGTCCATCATCACTACCATCAATAATCCGATAAGGGATTGTAGGATAAATCTTTCTCACCGAATTATATTGTCTATATATAAGATCCGGGGTTTTATAATGAACTGTTAGAACTTCTACATTGTTTGTCATTATCATCATTCCAAGTATTATTTATTTCTCAAAATTTTATGCAATGCGTATACTACCCTCAAGATCAGTTGTAGTAAGAACCAGATAACTTATCATTTTACGGGTCGAAACTTGCTTCTCATAATATCCGATATGACTTGGATCCAATGGATTAAAGTATTCTCTGGCTAATGATTTTTTTATTTTTGAGCCAGGAACGTGAATGCGTTTTTCTTTGAAAGTAATATATCTCACCTCTTCCTTATTCATTCTTAGTAATTTCTTCGCATCACCTTCTATGTTAACTCCATAAACAAGCTTCTGCAGATATATATTTTCAGTCTTTACAAAAACATTATGGGGAAAGAAAATACTTATAATCTTGTTTATCAATTTCGAGTATGTACGCTGATAATGTAATTTACCTCCCAATACCTGAAAAAAAAGAGGTTTATGTCTTTTATTCAGAATATCAATAACTTCCTTGTCATTTTTTCGATCAGTGATTCTCTTCGATTGTTTTCGAATACGATAATATAAACCAACTAATGGTAGCCGAACAAAATCTCCTCCATGCTCAAAAATCGACAACCAGAAATCCCAGTCTTCACGACCCGGTATTTCCCGACAATATCCGCCCACCAACTTCCAGTCGGACTTTCTGTACATTGAGCAGACATCAATAATATTCCTCCGACAAAGCAAGTCCAGACTAAAAGGTTTAAAAACCCATCGTCCACTCTTATTTCCAAAAAAATGAGCCTCTCTGCTTACAACTTTAACATTCGGGTTTGCATCCAATACCTTAACGGCAGCCGAGATGTAATTATAGGCAATCAAATCATCTGCATCTACCGGAAGAATGTAAGTACCATCAGCCATTTCAATTCCCAGGTTTCTGGCAGCAGAAACTCCACTGTTCGGTTGAGAATATACACGTATACGGCCATCCTTTTCAGCTAATTGATTTGCAATGGCCAAAGATTGATCTGTAGAACCATCGTCAATAACAATTACCTCAAATTCAGCATAATCCGACTTCAACACCGACTCGAGGCTTGCAGCCAGATACTTTTCCATATTATACACAGGAACAATCACCGACACTTTACTTTGTTTCATAAAAATATTATCTAAACAAAACCTTTTTTCGACCAGCAAAGTTAGTAACTTTATTTTACTTTCGGCTTGAAATCAAACCCTTCAATAATAATTCCCCTTCAGTTGGTATTGTTGATGAGCAATTTTTCGTGACTGATTCAACAAGCAACAATTTCCTTCAGGTAGCCATTGAATCAACTTAACGGAATCTCTGTCAGCAGACAACATCTCACTCTTTTTCATCCATTTTTTGCTTTTCCATTTCAATACGTTCTTTTTCGGCGGCGGCTCTTATTTTTTCGACATCAATGCCTTCCTTTATCAATTGACATTCGCGCGGCCGTTCAAGTTGAAATTGATATTCTTCGTCGTCTTCCTGAAACTGACTCACCAGTTTCCCATTCCAAAAATCTATCGAATCCATCTTGGCAATAATTAAATTCCACGTCTCAATATCCGTATTTTTGGTCTTATGTTCCACTCTTTTCCCTGCATCATAACTGCCGGAATCATCGGTTCTACTATCCTTTTTTAAATTGACAAATCACCTTATCGGCTTTTTTACATTTCAACGATGTAAATACTATGAAGCCGACTTTCACCTCAGATGCATTTCTATAGAACTGAAAACAACAAACATATACCCTGCTACTCTATCCCATTAAAAGTATATTGAACAATCGGGCAATTTACAAACTCCTGTTTTCACAAAAGATAACAAACATCCATGCAAGATTTTTTAAATAAAGAGATTAGAACTATAAACCAAAGTATATCAGAAACAATTTACAAAGAAAACCGTTGAACTATATGATCAACTAAAAATCACATACTTCTTTAAAAAAAGAATCAATAAAAACATAAAATTATGAGAACAAGGAATTTAATCATGCTATCCTGTAGCCTTTTGCTGT
>NZ_DCEN01000088.1:19704-20639 GCF_002316955.1 Proteiniphilum sp. UBA1028 | reverse complement strand
AATCAAAAACAGGTCGTAATCAAGTTACCGGCAAAAGCAGATCCTAAAAACGAAAGGGATTACAAAGTGGAACTTATTGCCGGAAAAAATATGATGGTGGACTGTAATCATCACGGACTAAACGGGATTATAGAAGAAGAGACATTGGAAGGATCAGGCTTTAAATATTATACGTTTACTACTACCGGCGATGTATGGGCTACCCGAATGGGATGCCCGGAAAATAGCAACCACGAGGAGTTTGTGACGGCCAGGCCTCTGATGATTGAATACAACAGTCAGGTTCCGGTAGTGGTATATGTGCCTGCGGGCTATGAAATAAAATACCGTGTATGGAGTGCCGGGGAAATCATGGAAGCCGGTAATCCCGCAGACAATTATGCCGTAAATGACGATGCACTCTATCAGACATGGGAATGGGCAAGCTCCGAGGGCGGATACACAGGCGGCAAGACGGCACTGAAAAACACCGGTTTAAGTAAGATCTATACCTTCAAGAAAGATGGTACCTATCTACACTACAAGAACAGGAAAATGGTACCGGCAGGAAAATTCCAATTGAGTAACGACTTTTCCATCTTCATCAAAGGTAAGCTTCCCATGATAGAACTTGCCGGTAAAGACAGAAAAATGTCATACATGTTTAACGGAAGGGATACGCTTATCCTGTCTGAAGAATGTTATGATTGCTACAAGCATGTATATGTCCGTAAATCAAAAAACATAACCCCCATATTATCCAAAATACAGGATTGTCCGGATGTGATGATAGAAAATCGCATGCCTCGGATTATCGATCGGAATGTGAAGACCAAACCGGCTCCCTCTTCCTACTATATTTATAAAGGGAAGCGTCGCGAAATCTCCGAATTTGATGCGGAATGGGTGAAAAAGAATTGTGATGTAAAAGTTGAATTAGTATACTAGGCATCGGG
>NZ_DCEN01000088.1:18605-19395 GCF_002316955.1 Proteiniphilum sp. UBA1028 | reverse complement strand
AGCGAGAGTTGCTCGGCAATGGTTTTTACATTTTGGTGTTCGTGATGATAGAGCTGGTAAATCATCCAATCTCTCTCCGGCAATGTATCCACAATACGCGAAATTTCGGTCATTATTTCCTTCATGGTCATATCTTCCAGCACATGAGAATAGGCCGGAGTCAATTCCTCTGCGTGAACAGGGGCCGATAGTAAAATTTCCTGACAAGCCACCCTCGAGCGATGGAAATCGGCAATCCGTCGCAATGTATAGCAATGTAAAAATGGGGTTGTAGAGCCCTCCTCGTTTGTCAACAGAAATGAGGGAGAAATCCAGACTTTTGCCCAGAAATCCTGTAGGAAATCTTCCGCGGCTTCTTTGTCTCTGAAACCACTCACCAACTGCCTATAAACACGAGAAGCATGTCTGTCGTAGAATTCCAAGAACGCCTTAGTATCTTTATCGGCAATGGCTTTCAATAATTCCTGATCACTTTTCACGCTTTTGTTGTTCTTTTTCGCCGACAAAGTTAGAAATTGTTTATGGGAATAATATTTCGTTTCTGTTACGTTTTCAATCAGTTATTCCCTACCCTCATAAGGTACCTCTCATACTGTTTATCTTACCTCGAGAGATGGATTTTTCTATCGACTATCACTTTTGATTTAATTTAACATTAGGTAACCCAAACGAAAAACGATATAAGTATAGAGGCCGATTTGTTTCTGCTTCATATTACACAAAAATAGGTTCTAGCAACTCAATAAAAAACAGAATGAAAAAGGACAACCGCTTAAAAAGATTATCGCCC
>NZ_DCEN01000088.1:18228-18382 GCF_002316955.1 Proteiniphilum sp. UBA1028 | reverse complement strand
AATTTGTCGGCTGAAGAACGCCGTGCCGTTGAACAACGGGTAGATGAAGCTCATCAACAATTGAACGACAATACACTTTCCGATAAAGAAGTAGAAAAAAGTGTAAAACGCCTATTAAGAAACGTAGCCGGGCGAATGAATATTGAAATCTTTC
>NZ_DCEN01000088.1:17404-17948 GCF_002316955.1 Proteiniphilum sp. UBA1028 | reverse complement strand
GCAATATGAAGAAAATTACTCTTGCCGACGGTTCAGTAGTACACCTGAATATGGGAACCACCTTATCTCTCCATAAGGGAAAATTTAACGGACAGATCCGCGAAGTATGGTTAGAGGAGGGTGAAGCCTTTTTTGAAGTAACCAAAGATACCCACCGCCCCTTTATTGTACATACTGCCGACGGGTTGAGCACGCGCGTGTTGGGAACATCGTTCAACATAAAGGCTTACCGTGAATTGGGAGAACAGGTGGTGAGTGTGAAAACGGGCCAAGTGCAGGTAAGCAGGGAGAGCGGCGGAAAAGTTGTGCTCGAAGCCAATAATAAAGTTTCCTTCGATAACGGAACGGGCAGTTTAACTTCCGGCCTCACAGACGGTTCGGCTGCCGCCGACTGGCGTACAGGGAACATTGTAATGGACGAGGCGGGGTTAAAAGAAATAGCACTTCGTCTGAAACAATACTATAATGTGGAGATTATCAATGACGCCCACATCACAACGGACCAAAAAGTGTTCTTTGCCTTTACCACCAACACGGAGCTGAA
>NZ_DCEN01000088.1:0-17131 GCF_002316955.1 Proteiniphilum sp. UBA1028 | reverse complement strand
AATATTGAGCATAAGCAGTATCCATGCGGAAATACAGTCTATGAAGTTCCCACGCGAAAGAATCATATCCCGGTTGGAACGGATGAACGAAATAGGTAAAAACACGGGGCAGGTAGTTACCTACAACAAAACAGCAATCAAAAACGACGAGCAGCTGCCCGAATTTACTGCTCACACCAATAACATGGAAGAATGGCTGTATGAATCGCTCAAGAACACAAGATGGATGTATCGAAAAATACGCGATAACTACTTTTCAGTTCTGGAAAAAGAAGCAGCTGCACTCGCAAGTCCCGTAGTCGAAACTCCCGCACAAAAGGAAGGGACCCTTTCGGGTAAAATTGTGGATGAAAGCGGAGAGGTTTTACCGGGAGCGACGGTGAAGGTCAGTGACCAAACCATAGGTACAGCTTCCGATATAAATGGTAATTTCAGATTATCTCTTCCGGCAGGTACCTACACCATAGAAATAGGATACATAGGCTACCAGACACAACGGGTGACGGGGGTGAAGATTAACGAAGGAAAAAACACACCTTTGGATGTTTCTCTAAATACCGAAAGTACTGAATTGGGAGAGGTAGTGGTCACAGCTACCTACAACAAAGCCTCCACCAATGGAATGCTGAAGCTGCAACAAACCAAAGCCGAAGTAAGCTCCGTTATCTCGTCGCAACAAATCAGCACGCTACCCGACAAGAATGTGGGTGAGGTACTGAAGCGTATATCGGGAGTGAGTACGGTAAATAACAGTAAAGTAATTGTGAGGGGAATCGCGGAACGATATAATGTGGCGCAATTGGATGGGGTGACACTACCCAGTACCGATGTGCAAACGCGTGATTTCGAGTTTGACATTATTCCGAACGACTTAATAGATAATGTGGTGGTATCCAAAAGTTATACGCCGGACCTTAGTTTTGGCTTTGGGGGCGGGCTGGTGCAGATCAACACCATCTCCGTGCCCGATGAGAATTTCATTAAAATGTCTGTCGGGGGCAAGTTCAGTCCCCATTATACGGGCAAACGATTTATGGGATACGGCAGGGGTAAATGGGATTACCTGGGTATGGACGACGGGGTAAGGGATCATTTTCCCGAGGGACTTTTCCCGGTCATGAATACCATGTTCCTTCTCGATTTTGAACCGGAAAACTTTACTCCACTCACTGTTGAGCAGGTGCGGGAGCAAAACAAAAAAATTGGAGGTTTGGAACGCCTGGGCACCCGAAAGTACAAAACCATGCCCGGACAAAACTACAATTTCTCCATTGGCAGAAGCTACGACCTAGGCCGCACCAAAATGAGCCGGCTAGGCTTTGTAGGCGCCTTGACATACCGTAACGAACAATCGATAGAAGACATCCTTCATTACGAGCGCGGCCCGTTTGACAAGATGGGTACCAACCTTTACGATTTTGAGACGGAAAAACAATATTATGAAAACAATGCCAAGAACTACAAGTTCAATACAACATGGGCGGTACTGCTAAACGGTGGATGGCAAACGGAGAATCACTCCATTTTTACAAAAAACATGTATTCGCGCATGTTCAACAACACATTTTACCGGATTGTGGGTACAGGAGAGGACATGTCTGTGGAGATGTATGGAAAAATTTACCCCGTCATCAGGGAGTTTGACAGCCCTAAATTTTTAGATTTGCTGCAAAATAAACTGGAAGGGGAACATCGATTCCTCAAAAACTTTACGTTTACCTGGGCGGCAGCCCGCGGGAAAGTGTTGAACAACGAGTTAGATGCCGTTGAAGCATACCTAGTTCCCATAAAATTCACCAACTTACCCGGATTAAACAGCTGGGACGATAAACCGGTATTCAAGTTCAACGACGACGACATGTTTTACAAATATGTGTTGGCCGGTTTCCACACGGGAGAAGCACAATCTTATGTCCCCTGGTTAAAAAGGTCGCAATATTTTTATGATGAAACCAACTGGAGCGCCGAGGCATCCTTGTCATACGAATTCAAGATGCTCAACAAATCACAGAGGATTAAAGCGGGAATACAATCCCTGGAGCGCCACGGTAAATTCAAGTGGTCACAACTGCCGATAGGAAGAAAAGGATTTAATAATAAATATGACAACCTGCCTATCTGGGCTATTGACCTGGACATGAAAGAGCCTAAAGAGGATGTGTTCTACTTTCCCCAGCTATGGGATTTACAACGGTATGAAGGGAAAAACACCAACATCGCTTACTTCGGGATGATGGACAACCGCCTGACCAATTGGTTTAGACTTGTATGGGGTCTACGCGTTGAATCGTATGAATATGATGGCATATACTCTGAAGGAAGCAATTCCTACACTTACGTGGACCCGGAAAAACAGAAAAACATGCCCAAGAGCTACTTTGTAAACCCTGAAACCGGCAGGGTAGTGTCCGAAAGGACGGATGTGGAAGCCGATGAAGTGAAATGGCACTATCTCCCCTCGGCAGCCTTGACCCTCACTCCGTTGAAGAATCTCAATATTCGGGGATCTTATGCCAAATCGGTGGTGAGACCCGGATTGATTGAGAACTCGAAATTCACGCGTTTTAATCCTGAATGGGGTACTTACCAAATTAACGAAGGGGTACTTTCTACAAAAATTACTCACTACGACGCTAAAATAGAATGGTTCCCCACCCCCGGTGAAGTACTGTCGGTGGGCTATTTCAAAAAAGACTTTGACAATCCGGTGGAGCTGTACCGGGGTATTTTTGACACCAGCCAAAAGACAAAAGTGCTTACACAGAACTCCAAATCGGCTAAAGTAACAGGATGGGAGTTTGACGCGAGGAAAAACCTGTCGTTCCTATACCCCGGTTTTCAACCGTTGAGTAACATCTATATCTATGGTAACCTCACCCTCCAAAAGTCTGAGGTGCAGGCACGTTTTTTTGAAAAAGAGTATATCGGTTCCGACCATAACGGAAACGGATACAGCATACGTATTGAAAAGCTGTTGAAAATGAAAAGGCCCCTGTATGGACAGGTACCCATACTTTACAACTTCGGCATTCAATATCAAGACGAAAGGCTGGGCATAAATCTGGCTTTCAACCACATGGGAAATAAAACATTTGCAACCAGCGGCGACCCCCGCCTTGTTGAGTTTGAAAGAGAACGCGATCAAATGGACGCGCAAATAAGTTATAACTTTCTTAGAAATAAAAACTTAAAGTTAAAGCTCAATATTTCCAACATTCTTAATACTCCGTATCATTTTTTTACCAACGGGGGGTATACCTATAAAATAAGAGACGATTATGATTCGAAAACCGATTACTGGGAAGACAGTTATGAGTGGATATATGGTTTCGACGAAAATTACCAGTGGGGTTATTTTGAAAAGCAAGGAGAAGGAGACAATGTAGTCAAGATTAGAAAGGGAGATGATGATACCTATAAGAAAAAAACGGGTACGGCCTTCAGTTTATCGCTTTCATATTCTTTTTAAACGAGACATTTCAATAATAATGTAAAAAATGAAACAAATTAATAGGACAAATTATATCAAAGGGCTGCTCTTATTCATGATAGTGACAATGGTAGCCTGTTCAGGCGGTGGCGATATGGAAAAAGACTACCTCTATTTTACAGATGCTGCCACGATAAGGATCAAGGGTGTATATGTAGATGAAAACCCGATGGTGATGACTATTTACGGAGACACTCTATATGATGGCTACTTTTCCGTAGTAAAAGAATACAAGCCGGGTAGCAAAATAGACCTTTCGAGCACTTTTATGCTCAACGACAGGGAGAAAGATCTTACCCTGAAAGTGATTGACGCCGTCACAAAAAAGGAGTTGTTCAGTGCTCCTTTTCAGGTAAACGGTGAAAATGTACATACACTGGATTTCGCCTGGCTTTACGGAAAAAACCATAAGGAGTATAAAACCATCAACATAACCATTGAAATATTGAACTTCACGGCCAATGAATTCACTGTCGAAACCTCCAATGCCCAACTTCCCGGAGGTAAAGGTCAAGCCAGTGAGATAACGGCTTTCAGAGAAGGAAGCGAGACTTTTTTCCCTTTGGATTACAATGAAATTATTACAGTTACCATTGTGGATGGCCCTACAGGCAAAACGTTAGGAACAAAAAAAATTGATATTTCTAAAATAGAGGAAGAAAGTTACAATGTTGGAGCTGTCATTGTGCCATCGGGTAGTTTTGAGGTAAAACTTGAAGACCCCGTTCCACCCGTGGCCGATGCTACAATCAATAAAGTAGGCATATATCTGAAGAGCGATACAGGAGAACCATATGACATAACGATTGTGGACGAAAACTTTGAACCTCTTGGCGTGCTGGGGCAAAACATTATTCCCAATCAGTGGGCGTATTTAGATGTTACATTTGACACCCTTATTAACGGATATTACTATGTGGTATTTTACAAAGCCGGAACAGAAGAGCCCTATAAGGGGGGCGACATCAATTCCAGCTTCACCTCGGGTGATGAATATGGAACTCCTTTATTCCCTACCGACGGGAGCAAGGGCAGTGTTAGGTGTTTCTTTATTTACGAGCAATATGGTGGTCTTAGGGGGATGCAACTGTAAATAATATTTTCACCTGACACATGAGCATGTCTCATAATTACCGAATTTAAAACGAAACAATTAATATGATAACAACCATTCAATCATTCCAACGCATTTGCCTTCTTCTTTTGGGGGTGGCATTTATTTCCCTTGCCGGGTGCAACAAAGAGGAAGAAAGTTTTATGGCTACCGAAGTAAGGTTGACCGGGTTTAACAATACCGGCGAAGAATTAGAGATACAAATTGATACCATTATCTATAAGAATTCCCGTTATTATGAAAAACCCACCTCCTTTTATCCGGATGAATATATCCCTTTTTCCTTTGCATACCTCTACTATTCTGCCGATAATCCGGTGCTTACACTGAAAGGGAAAACTACCGGAAAGATATATTTGGAGCAACCCATAAAAAAAGGCGTACTGAGGCAACGATACGGATTTACCTATGTGAATGGGGAAAATGTCTACAATCCCCCGGCACCCGACCCTAACACCAATAAAGTGGGCTTTTTTCTGGCCGACCCTCTATTCAAAGATGCGATTGACATTGTGGCGAAAACATCCATTTATATAAGTAATCCCGACGGCAGTTCTACGATAAAAGAAGAGAAAATGGTTCTTGTCAAGGATTTAAAACCTTTTCAGTGGAAGTATGTGGATTACACACCCCAAAGCATGTTTGCCAGCCCCGATATTTATAGGATCGAACTATCCTATTACAAGTCGGGTACCGATATAATCGCTTTTCCCACCGGGTCAGAATACACGGAAAACAATGAAATAGACTTGACAAAAAAGGAGAAGAGTACGTTTCCCGTGTTAGACCAACGAGGAAGAGTGGTCAGTTATCTTATAAGTATTGAAAAGATCCGGGAAAATGATTTTATCAAACAATTCAGTGCGGTAGACTGGTAAATAAATAGATTGTCAAACATGATCTTCGGAGTGGTTTTAACGCTTGTACAAGCCGGATCGCTTTTTGCAGATTCTAACACGTTACATTATATCTTTTTCTCCATGATTGAAATATCCACCTCTGTTTTCATTTTCCTTTATGCCTGGAGATGGAAAGAAAAAAGTGAGCTCTGATTTATTATTTGTATATTAGCACAAAAAAGTTATGAAACATATTTCAATTTTAATCTTCATCTTTATGGTCGCAGCCTCTTGTCATACAAAGACCAAAGAGACTGGATCGTCGTCCGCACAATACAATGACACAGTAGTCACGCCTGCTGACACAACCTATCTTATCGGAATGGATATTCCTGAGTATAAAGATTTGCCTCGTCAGTTTGTAGCCAATCATGACCGTTCAATGACCTACCATATGAATTTAATGGAATCATTTGAAGCGTCGGGATACGGCACCTATTCAACCCGTCCCGATTATTATGGCGGATCGTACATCGACGACAATGGAAATTTTGTCATCCTTATAAAAGGCAATCCTTCGGATTATCGCGCCGAAATTGAAGAGCGTATAAAAGGAAAAGATGTTATTTTCAAACAGACTGATATTTCTTTTGTCGAGCTCAATGAAATAATGGATACGATTAACAAGTATATATCTGATAAAAGAAACAATAAAGTTGCTCAAAATATACTTAGTGCAGCTTTGGATGAATTAAACAGCCAAATAAGAGTGGGGCTGAAAGATTTAAATCCCCAGTCTATTGAGGAATTTAAGGAAAATGTAATTAACTCACCCTATATTGAATTTGAACAAGGAGGTTATATTCAACTTGAGTGAATTCAGATATAAATACGAATAACTATTATTCTGGTACAATCATCAATAGTTGTAAACTGGTAAGCTCCAGCTCTTAATTTTGTTACATCTAATTGTGCTCGATCACCTGGAATATCTTTGTTGTACAATTTGTAATCACTTTTCTTACGCTGTTTGATCGCAGCCTCCACATTGTACTTATGATCCGAGACATTCGTCCCGCTTAGCCACAAGAACCGGATATCATTGCGCGATAGCTCTTCTATGTTATCGTACTACTTTAAGGGCACTTAAAAAGTGCTAATCTTTAGGCTATTAGGCAATTTTTCGTTGTGAGAAATGAGAATTTACCGTTCTTTTTAACATAGTACAAGAAATAGAGACTGCCTCTATTTTGAAACAGCCTCTTCAACTCACAGAAAAATTATGTAATTTTGTAGCATATAACCAATCGGGTATGAACAAGATTATTGCAAAAGAAAATTTTTCGGAGAAAGTTGTATGTTTTGAAGTAGAGGCACCACTTATCGCCAGGAGCCGCAAAGCAGGCCATTTCGTAATCGTACGTGTAGGAAAGAAGGGGGAGCGTGTGCCTTACACCATCGCTGCTGCCGACCCCCAGAAGGGTACCATTACGCTGGTCATCCAGCGTGTGGGCAAATCGTCTGAAAAGATATGCCAGCTTGAAGTAGGCGACTACATTACCGACATGGTGGGTCCACTCGGTAAAGCTACCCACATTGAAAACTTCGGCACCGTTATCTGTGCAGGGGGAGGTGTTGGGGTAGCTCCCATGCTTCCCATCATTGAAGCCATGAAAAAGGCCGGAAACAGGGTCATCACCGTTCTGGCGGCACGTACAAAAGAACTGATTATATTGGAAGAACAGGTACGCAAGTACTCCGACGAGGTTATCATCATGACCGACGACGGTTCATACGGAGAGAAGGGATTGGTTACCAACGGAGTGGAAAAAGTAATACAAAGGGAAAAAGTAGACCTTTGTGTTACCATTGGCCCCGCCATCATGATGAAGTTTGTGGCACAACTGACAAAAAAATACGAAGTGCCTACACTTGCCTCACTCAACACCATCATGGTGGACGGCACGGGTATGTGTGGCGCCTGCCGTGTTACCGTAGGCGGAAAAACAAAATTTGTCTGCATCGACGGGCCCGAGTTCGATGCACATCAGGTAGATTTCGACGAAATGCTGATGCGGCTAAAGGCATATAACTGAACAAAGCGGGCATACTTTTTGGGTTATCAATCAGGAAGAAACAATCATAAAAAAATGAGCGAATATTTACAGGCGGAAAGGGCACAGGAGTGGCGTGAAGCCCTGCGCAAATCGATGAAGAACAAAGACCGTACAGCCATCCCGCGGGTGAAGATGCCCGAGGTGGATCCGGAGGTACGCAGCCATACCTATGATGAAGTAAACCTTGGCCTGTCAGAAGCACTTGCCCGGGAAGAGTCACACCGCTGTCTCGACTGCGTGGATCCTACCTGCATAACCGGTTGTCCTGTAGAGATCAACATCCCGAAGTTTATCAAGAACATCGAACGAGGCGACTATCTGGAAGCAGCCCGCACGCTGAAAGAAACCAGCGCCCTACCGGCGGTATGTGGGCGTGTTTGTCCCCAGGAGCGCCAATGCGAGAGTCAATGTTTTTACACGTTGAAACTCAAGAAAGAACCCGTTGCAATTGGCCACCTGGAGCGGTTTTCAGCCGACTACGAGCGGATGAGCGGAAGCATCTCCATTCCCCAGACAGCGCCCGCCAACGGTACTAAAATTGCTGTCGTGGGTTCAGGGCCGGCGGGTTTGGCTTTTGCCGGAGACATGGTCAAATATGGGTACGATGTCACCGTATTTGAGGCCCTCCACGAACTGGGAGGGGTCCTTCGTTACGGTATTCCTGAATTCCGGCTGCCCAACGAAATTGTAGATGTTGAGATTGACGGACTCAAAAAAATGGGCGTAAAGTTCGAGACAAACTGCATCATAGGGAAGACCATCTCACAGGAAGATCTCCGGGAAGATGGATTCAGCGGCATTTTTGTCGGCAGTGGGGCCGGACTTCCCAACTTTATGAATATCCCGGGAGAGAACCTCATCGGCATCATGTCGTGCAACGAATACCTCACCCGTGTGAACCTGATGCAGGCGGCCGATCCTGATAGCGATACCCCGGTATACAAAGGAAAGAGAGTTGCTGTAGTTGGTGGTGGTAATACAGCCATGGATGCAGTGCGTACCGCACGCCGGCTGGGTGCAGAAAAGGCCATGATCATCTACCGCCGTTCGGAGGAAGAGATGCCCGCTCGTGTGGAAGAGATCAAGCATGCCAAAGAAGAGGGCATCGATTTCTACACGTTGCACAACCCGCTCCGTTACGAAGGTGATGAGCGGGGACATGTTCAACGCATGCTCCTGCAACGGATGCAGCTCGGAGAGCCGGATCAGTCGGGCCGTCGCCGTCCCGTACCCATTGAGGGCGACACGCTCTGGCTGGAGGTCGACGAAGTGATTGTGAGCGTGGGAGTTTCCCCCAACCCGCTGATTCCACAAACATTCACCGGAATGGAAGTTACCTCGTGGGGCACCATCGTCGTAAACAACGACACCATGCAGACCGCCGACGAAATGATTTACGCCGGTGGTGATATCGTTCGCGGTGGAGCTACCGTAATCCTTGCAATGGGCGACGGGAGGAAAGCAGCCAAAGCAATGCATGCACATTTAAACAAGTCGTTATGAAGATAAAGATCCTGGCCGATGCCCATATCCCCTACCTGAAAGGGGTGGCTGAACAATTCGGCGAAGTTGAATACCTGCCCGGAAATCAATTTACCCGCGAAGCAATCAAAGAAAAAGACGCGTTGATCGTGCGCACCGTCACACACTTCGGCGAGGAGATACTTGACGGTACCGCTGTGAAGCTGATCTGTTCGGCCACCATAGGATACGATCATATCGATACGGACTATTGCGATTCACACGGGATAACCTGGCGCACCGCACCGGGATGCAATGCCAACTCGGTGGAACAGTATATTACAGCCTCCCTGCTCTGCCTGGCCGAAAAGCATCAATTCAGATTACAAGGAAAAACCATTGGCATTGTGGGAGTTGGGAATGTAGGCAGCAAGGTTGAGGTAGCCTGTCGGAAGCTGGGAATGAACGTGCTGCTGAACGACCCGCCCAGGGAGGAAGAAGAAGGAAATAGCGATGGTAAATTTGTGGAGCTGGAGATGATTAAACAACAAGCCGACATCATCACCTTTCATACTCCCCTGACCAAAACCGGGAAGCATGCTACGTTCCACCTGGCGGATGAGTCATTTCTGCACACCGTTGCCAGAAAACCTTTCATCATCAATGCTGCACGCGGAGGCATCACGGACAACAAGGCGCTAAAAAATGCACTACGTGTAGGTGAAATTGCGGGGGTGGTGATCGATTGCTGGGAAAATGAACCGGATATCGACAGGGAACTGCTTGCCATGGCAGATATTGCCACGCCTCATATTGCCGGATACAGCGCCGATGGCAAGTGGACAGCCACCAGGATGAGCCTTGAAAACCTGAGCAGTTTCTTCGTCCTGGACATCAACCCACAATACGAGGATATCCCGGCACCCCAACTGCCGGTCATTGATCTGAGCAACATACCTGCCGAAGCACAGCTGACTCACGCCGTGTGGCACACCTATAATCCAGTGACGGAAACAAATGCGCTCAAATTATCCCCGGACAAATTTTATTGGTTTCGTTCCCATTATCCATTGAGAAGAGAGTATCCCGCTTATCGGGTTACTCATGCGGCACCTTTCGCAGCTGATAAACTCCATCAACTGGGTTTTACACTATGAGGCGTCCCGGAAACAGATAAAAACATGGGGGACAGTCTCGCCCTTTCTGTGGCAGAATTTAACGTTAATAAGGCAAACGGCGCTTTTTTAATTGCACGGAATTGAATATATTTGTCTGCTATAACTCGTTGGAAAATTGATCAATTAAATTCATATTAAACTTTATCCAAATGAACAGAAAATCGCGTCTTTTATCTTTTTTGTTTGCTGCGGCGGTGGTATTATTCACTACCTCCTGCAGCAGTAAGCTTAAACCGCTTTCGCAAAACAACTTTAACGTTACACCAACACCGCTGGAAACTGTAGGAAACCAAATCCCGGTTACCGTAAACGGTACTTTCCCCGAAAAGTGGTTCCATAAAAATGCTACCCTAACCGTTACGCCCATACTCAAGTTTGGGGGCAACGAAATAGCCGGCACACCATTTAGCTATCAAGGGGAGAGTATCTCCGGAAATAGGGTGACAATCCCCCACAGCAGAGGCGGGAACTTCACTATCACTACTACGTTCCCTTACTCGCCCGAAATGCAATCATCGGAACTTTACCTTCGTTTCGACGGGAGAATCAAAAACAAGCAGTCTGCCCTGCCCGACTTGAAAGTGGCCGACGGGGTGATTGCCACTTCGGCACTTGCCGACGTAAAAACCACCACACCCTCTGTGGCGGATGACGGATTTCAGCGAATTATCCAGGAAGCACAGGAGGCTAACATCATGTTTGTGATTCAACAAGCCAACCTGCGTCAGAGTGAATTGAACAAACGCGACTTAACAGAATGGAAACGCCGTGTGGAACAGGCATTCAACGACCCCAAACAAAACGTGAACGTAGAAGTATCGGCCTATGCATCACCCGATGGCGGCCTTTCGCTCAACGAACAACTTGCTGCTCAGCGTGAAAAGAATACGTCCAAATATTTGGAAAATGAATTGAGCAAGCGAAACATCAACACGGATGTATATGCCCGCTACACAGCCGAAGACTGGGATGGCTTCCGTCAGCTCGTCTCCGCCTCTAACCTGCAGGATAAAGAACTTATTTTAAGAGTTCTGGAAATGTATCCCGACTCAGAAACGCGCGAAAAGGAGATCAAGAATATCTCTTATGTGTTCGAGGACCTTGCCACAACCATTCTGCCCCAACTGCGCCGTTCACGTATCACGGCAAATATTGAGATCATTGGTAAGTCCGACGAAGAGATCATGACTGCCTGGAAAAACAACCCGAAAGAACTATCGGTTGAAGAACTGCTTTATGCCTCTACCCTCACCAACGACGAGAAAGTAAAAGAACGTATTTACCAGTATGTTACGGCTAACTTTTCAAACGATTACAGAGGATGGAACAACATTGGAACCATGTTCTACAAACAGGGCGATTATGCGAAAGCAAAACAGGCATTCGACCGCGCTGCACAGGTAAACCCTTCCGCTCCGGAAGTAAATATGAACAAAGCGTTGCTGGCCATCATGGACAACGACCTGCAAACAGCCAATGAGTTGATGGGCCGTTCTGCCGGTGCTGCCAGCCTCGACGAAGCAATGGGGCTGCTCAGCCTGTTGCAGGGCAACTACAATCAGGCAGTAGGCGCCTACGGTAACAACCGGACAAACAACGCCGGTTTGGCACAACTGTTGGTAAGAGATTACAACAAAGCCAAACAAACTCTCGAGTCGGTGGAAGCTCCCGATGCTACTACCGCCTACCTGCTGGCCATCATCGCCTCAAGAACAAATAACTTCAACGACGTGGCTGCAAACCTGCGCACCGCAATCGGTCGCGACCGCACCTTTGCCACCAGGGCAGCCAACGACCTGGAATTTGCAAAATACCGCACCAACCAGGAATTTATGTCGATCCTGAATTAATAACAACGGACAACATACGAAAGTGGGCCCCTCCAGGCCCACTTTTTTTATTCCACGGAATACATCATCGCAGTCGGGACGAATTATCGGTTCCTCTTTACAAATAAGCAAGAGCCGTAAGAGTGAATTTTTAAAAAATAATGTAATTTTGTCTCTGCGTTTCCACGTTGTCTCCAAAAGAGATCTACGGACAACGGATAACTACATCGCATATGATCCGGACAAAAGCTGTTATAAAATATTTGGGTTACATCCTATTGTTTAATTCGCTGTTCCTCTTCATCTCGGCAGCCATATCTTTTTTCAATCACGAACAATCATTGAATGCATTGCTAATAAGCGCTTTGACATGTTCTATCTTGGGTAGTTTACTCCATTTTTCCACCAAACAATATGGAGAATTGAATTTTCACGAAGGACTGGCTATCAGCGTCGTCGGATGGTTTATCACCTGCATCGCCGGGATGCTTCCCTATTTAATATGGGGAGGCGAATTCAACTCAGTGCCCAATGCCCTTTTTGAAAGTGTATCGGGATACACCACTACCGGGGCAACCATTTTGAATGATGTTGAAGCATTACCCAAAGGACTGCTCTTCTGGCGTTCTTCCACCTCATTCATTGGCGGTGTGGGCATCGTATTGTTTGTGCTGTTGATTCTTCCCGAGAAAAGGGGTGCAATGTCCAGCTTTTATCGTGCGGAGGTATCCAGCTTGTCGAAAATGAGCTTCACCATTCGTTCGCGACATATTCTGCGCATCATCGCCACGGTCTATTTCAGCCTGATCATTTCCCAAATAATTTTGCTGAAGGCGGCGGGAATGAATCTTTTCGATGCCACCTGTCATTCTCTTACCACCGTCTCCACTTCCGGGTTCTCTACCAAAAACGCAAGCATCGCAGCCTATGACAGTGTCTGGATTGAGATGATCATCACGTTTTTCATGCTCATCAGCAGCATGCATTTCGGGCTAATCTACGGAACCATGGCAAGGAAAAAGTACAATCTGTTCAGCTCCCGCCCCACACGCATGTATGTTGTGGTGATACTCATCGGGATCATCCTGATTGCCCTGCAACTCACAAACGATCAATACTATGGCTTCTGGGAATCATTCCGGATCGCCGCATTTCAGGTCGTCTCCCTGACAAGCACCACGGGGTATGCGACTGTGGATACCGCGGCCTGGCCCATTTTTTCCATCCTCATCCTCATCTATTTCTCCGTTCAGTGCGGCATGGTGGGATCCACTGCAGGAGGGATTAAATTTGACCGGATTTATCTCTTCTTTGGATCCGTAAAAAAGCAGCTAAAGCTTATTCTGCATCCCGAAGGAATGTATGTTGTGAGAATGGACAAACAGGTAATCGACCAAAAACTGGAAATGCAGATCATGGCTTTTATGATTCTCTACATCCTCACATTCTCGCTTACTGCGCTTTTACTTACCGCGATGGACATAGACGGGACAACAGCCTTCTCGGTATCCATAGCAACTCTTGGCAATGTGGGCCCGGGCTTTGGCGGAGTAAGCTCGATGGGTAACTACAACCACCTGCCCGATGCAGCAAAATACATACTCTCTGCCAATATGCTCCTGGGACGTCTGGAGATCATGAACGTGTTTGCCCTCTTTATGATGATATCGCTAAAAAGAAAACGTTAACGCAGAAAGGATAAAAGGATATTGGCAAGTTCACCGGAATGAAATCCCGATTACTTTTTGTACCTTTGCAGCAATTTTTTAATACGTTTGACAGCTGAAATGATGATGAATTTTGTAGAAGAGCTCCGTTGGCGTGGGATGATACAGGATGTAATGCCCGGCACGGAAGAACAGTTATTGAAAGAACAAACTTCGGGCTATCTGGGAATAGACCCCACAGCCGATTCTCTGCATATAGGCCATCTTGTGGGCGTGATGATGTTAAAACACTTTCAACGCGCCGGGCACACCCCCATCGCACTGGTGGGAGGCGCCACAGGAATGATTGGCGACCCCTCTATGAAATCGGCGGAGCGCAAACTCCTCGACGAAGAAACCTTGCGACACAACCAGGAAGCCATCAAAACCCAGCTGGCCAAATTCCTCGATTTTGAGAGTGACATCCCCAATAGGGCTTTGTTGGTGAACAACTACGACTGGATGAAAGATTACACCTTTTTGACCTTCATCCGGGATATCGGGAAGCACATCACCGTAAACTACATGATGGCGAAAGACTCCGTAAAAAAACGCCTCAGCGGTGAGTCGAGCGAAGGAATGTCGTTCACCGAGTTCTCCTATCAGTTAATGCAGGGGTACGATTTTCTGCACCTCTACAGGGAAAAGGGCTGCCGTTTGCAACTGGGAGGCTCCGATCAATGGGGAAACATCACTACCGGCACAGAGCTGATACGCCGCGTGGAGGGTGGTGAAGCCTATGCCCTGGTGTGTCCGCTGATTACCAAAGCCGACGGCGGTAAGTTTGGGAAGACGGAGACCGGCAATGTATGGCTCGATCGGCGCTATACATCACCCTATAAGTTCTATCAGTTCTGGTTGAACGTAAGCGATGCCGATGCCGAGAAATACATTAAGATCTTCACCTCTCTCACAAAAGAAGAGATCGAATCGCTGGTAGCCCAACAACAATCGGCACCCCATTTACGTCCCCTGCAAAAGAAGCTGGCAGAAGAGATTACCGTGATGGTACACTCGCGGGAAGATTATGACATGGCAGTGAATGCATCGCAGATTCTTTTTGGAAAATCAACTTCCCAAACATTGCGTGCCATCGACGAAGAAACATTTTTACAGGTGTTTGAAGGAGTGCCTCAATTTACAATCTCAAAAGACAAACTAAGCGCAGGTGTCAAAGCGGTGGACCTGCTTACCGACGATGCGGCTGTCTTTCCCTCCAAAGGTGAGATGCGCAAAACCGTGCAGGCCGGCGGTGTAATGATCAACAAAGAAAAGCTTGAATCGTTCGACGAAGTCATCGCCGCATCACACCTCATCGGCAATAAATACATCCTGGCCCAGCGAGGGAAAAAAAACTATTTCCTGCTAATTGCCGAATAGTTTTCCACACAAAACAATTTGCGGGTAAAATAGAGTTGAAATATTTGGAAAGTTAAAATTATTACACTACTTTTGCACTGCTTTTCACGAAGCGACGAAGGATTGTCCCATGGTGTAATGGTAGCACATCTGATTTTGGTTCAGCCAGTTAAGGTTCGAGTCCTTGTGGGACAACACTAACACGTTATAACCGATTGATTTTCAATCGGTTATTTCTTTTTAAAAAATCTATTCCCTTGATACTTCCCCAAATATGTGGCATCTTTCTCATTGATTGATTTAATGAGTTTTGATAACTCTCGATATTTGACTGATTCAGAATTGTAGCCGCCTAATCGATCTTGTCCGTAATTGTTTATCTCTTGCAACTCAGATATATATTTTATTGTAGCATTCCTATTGATTATAAATTGATCAGCGGTCATTATCCCCGCATTACCTTTTTCAATATTAATGCAGGTTATTGCAATGTTGGGAAGAGTTGTGACGTCTACTGTTTCTTAAAACTGTTTATTTCATTCAGTCTATCGTAAAATCTTTTAGTTGCTATTGGGTTAACAACATACTCGCAACCCTCCATGTTGGCAACAACAGAAATTTTTATATCGTCTATGCATACAAGGCATATTCCACCATTTCTATGTGTGGCACCCAACACTAACCCCCCACCAATCAAGTTGCATAAAGTGGAGTTTTTTTAATCTCATTTTAAGTTTTTCAAATAAAGCATTCATTCTGTAATATATAGTAATATTCAAGCGGTATACTTTTGGGGTGAAATAAACAGGTATTTTGAACGATAAACAAAATTATCCATTTTTTCTTCGTTCATAGCTTTAGTAAATTATTGTCGAATGTTTGTAGATTTTCGTCGCTTAATTTCAGCCTACCGGTTCTGCCCGGAGCTTTCCTTACCAATCCGAACAACCCGTCGTGTATGTAATTGATAACCGTGGTGTAATGAAGATCATACATTTCGGCTACCTCTTTTGGCGTGTAAAACTTTTTCATGATGCATTTGTTTGGTGAATAATAATCTGAGCTCAAATATATAAAGTTTTTAAACAACCACCCCTATTTTCACAAACAAGGACGGTAAAATTTTTGTGTCTAATAGTTGCTACAATGATTTCTCAAAATCCATCATCTTCTGTCTGACTCCGTCCATCGCTATGGCGCAAAGTTCCGATGTGTGATGAACCTCCCTGATAAACTCTTCTGCTCCATTCAGATTATCGGGTTTCAAATAATCTGCCGAAACTGTACTCATGTTGTTAAGCAATACGTTGATGCTTTCCAATTGTGCATTAAAATCCTGAATCTGTTGTTTTGTTGTCATGACTTTTAAATTAATTGATTGATAAAATTTCACTTGGTTTATATCTCCGTAACATCCCGGAATCCCGGAATCCCAGATTCTGATCGATTACATTTGTCATAAGCCGTAATATCTGTCTTTGTACTTCACCAATAGAACGCCAAAGCGGGTCCATTTCCTTCTCTATATATTTCTCATTTAAATCACCCCAGCATTCCAGCATATTTTCAATAACCAAGTCGCCAACATCTTGTGTCATTCGGTAAGCTACCAGAAACTCCTTTGTTTCACTCGATAATGTCACGTTTCTCATTTCTGAAGATGTTGTTTTGTTTTCAATAATTGAATTTTGTTCCATAGCGTTTTATTTTAAATGTTACAATCAAATTATATTAATGATGCAAATATATAGTTATAACTTTATATCACAAAACAAAATACAAGTTATTTCTGCATTTTAACCTAATTTAATACAGTTTTATCTATACACCTGTGTATGTTTAGCTAAATTTGCATCAAAATAGACTGTATGAGGATAAAAGAAATAATAAGAGCCAAAGGATATACGCAAAAGGAATTCGCTGATAAATTGGGAATTACCCTGAGTGCTTTAAACCAAAGGCTGGATGGTAACCCTACAGTAGGATCATTGAGAGAAATAGCGAACGCCCTTGAAGTTGATTTGCTTGATCTATTTGA
>NZ_DCEN01000058.1:6713-11478 GCF_002316955.1 Proteiniphilum sp. UBA1028 | reverse complement strand
TATCCCTCGAGTTGTCACAACGGACGGACAGGGGGATTTTTCCTCCAAAGCGACCGGCATCGTCCGAAGAGAGGAAGCGATTCACCGCATCGGTGATATCAGCCTCCCACTCATCATAGCCCCCTACGTGAGATGCCACTTCTTCCGTGTAAATATAGACCCTGGTTTTTTGTCCGGCACCCTCGAAATGGAGCAAGGTCCGTCCCTCTTTATAAGGGTTGTCTACAGATAAAAGCGTTCTGTACCAGGCCGGCCCCTGATAGTAGTTCAGATCCGGATCCACGGCGTCAGTAGCATTGTAGCAGTGTGGTAGTGTTACCTGCTCCCACAGTGGAACCTTCTCCGGAGAACCTTCCGAGCCGGGACGTACCGCCTCCCACACACTGCCCAGGTCTGATCTTAAAAACTCCCAGTGATCATTCAATCTTGTTTTCTGCGAGTAATTGATTTGCCCCAGTGCGGCAAGCATATTACAGCCAACCAACAAGATTGTAAACAGATATTTCGACTGCTTCATTTTATTTTTCGGTTAAAGACAAGTTATTCTCAATTTTTTCCTTTCGTAAGAGCGCTTCCAGGAAGTAATAGTCGGCATATACCAGAGGAACATCCACTTCCGAGTCCGACGGCTTTGATCCGGTACTGTGAAGTAACAGAAATCCGCCGTCGTCGTGCAAGGTGGCACGATAGTGAAGTGTCAGGTTCTTCAGGATGGTGTCGGCCTGTTCTTTGTATTGAACTGCCTTTTCCCCACCAAAGGTACTCAGCTCATAGAGTGCCGATGCGATGACGGTGGCTGCCGAGACATCACGGGGTTCGTTGGGAATTTCGGGCGCATTAAAATCCCAGTAAGGAATCAGATCCTCCGGCAGGTTGGGGTTTGTAAAGATAAAATTTGCCACATGCCGGGCCTGGTCCAGATAGGCGCTGTCTTTTGTCTCGCGATAACACATGGTATAACCATACAAAGCCCATGCTTCCCCCCGGGCCCAGGTGGACTCGTGTGCATAACCCTGGTGGGTGTGACGATTCAATACGTTGCCTGTAATGGTGTCGTAGTCGATTACGTGATAGGTGCCATAATCGGGGCGAAAATGATTTTTCATGGTTGTGTTCGCATGATTCACGGCAATATTGTAATAGGTGGAGTCACCACTTTCCCTGGATGCCCAGAAAAGCAATTCCAGGTTCATCATATTATCGATGATAACCGGACATTGCCATTTGTCGCGATTGTGATCCCACGAACGGATAATTTTTGCATTGGGTTTGTATCTGGAGATCAGTGAATTTGCGGCTTCCATCAAGATGGGTTTGTAACGTTGGTCGTTTGTAAGTCTCAGTCCGTTCCCAAAGCTGCAATACAGGATGAACCCCAGATCGTGGGTGGTTTTTGTAAACTTTTGCACTTCGAGGGAAGCGGTGAATGCTCTTGCCTGTTTCTCCCAATTTGGATCTTTTGTATATTCATACATATACCACAGTTCTCCCGGGAAAAAGCCACTTGTCCAGTCCCGGGAAACAACCAGCTTCGGATTTCCATTTTCATCCAGGGTGCGGGGGCTCACCAGCGGTTTTTCCGCTTTGGTAAGAGAATCTCGTCCATCTCTTGCTTTCGCAGAATCTATCTCCTGCAACGCGTAGGTAAGCTGTTCTGACGCAAAATCGAAGTTCTGTTTGGTTAAATCACCGGATACCTGTGTTTTGCAAGAGGTGAAAAGGCCGATAGCGAGGATGCTGAATAGCGTAAATATCTTGTACATCTTTTTCTATTTATTAAAATTTGTATTTATACTGTTGGTTCCCATCCGGGTTCATAATCGCGGCTCCATAGTTTCATCGCATCGCGGTCGTACATTCTGCCGGTTTTATCATCAATGTCAAATCCTTTCCCTATACGGTATGCAATGTTTGAATAATGTACCATGGCCATGCTGATGCTGGCATCATCGATGGGTGCAGTGAGCTTCTCCTTGCCCCTTATCGCTTCAAAGAAATTGATCACATGCCCGGTCGTCATGTCGCCACCTCCTCCTAAAGCCGTTCCGGCCTCGTTTGCGGACGACTGGTTGTCTTTCACCAGTTTTCCGTTCCTGTCAAACAGGCGATACTTGTTCCGGTCGATAAACACCGTTCCTTCGCTTCCATAAATGATGGTTCCTCTTCCTCCCCCATACGTATCGTATCCGTTACGGCTTTTGCCATCCCACAGGATAATTTTGTCTCCGGAGAAACGAAAGGTCGCATCCATGGTATCGTACATTTCCCAACCATCGTGGACAAAATGACGTTTGGCTGCTTCTACATCTACCCGGAGGGGAAAGTGAACCCCCAACGCCCAGCGTGCAATATCCAGTTCATGGGTGGCATTGTTTCCCGTTTCGGCGGTGCCGTAATCCCATCCATACCAGTGCCAGTTGTAATCCCATGTTTCCGATGTGTATTCACGTCGCGGGGCCGGGCCTTGGAAAAGTTCCCAGTCGAGGCCGGTGGGTACGGCTGCTTTTTTTTGCAACGGCACTTCGCCTCTTGTGTTGGTATAAAATGCCAGAGCCTTGTAGGGTGTTCCAATGACACCACGATGAATTTCCTGAATTATTTCGATGGTATGGGGGGATGAACGCTGCTGATTGCCCATTTGTACCACTTTATTCAGCTTTTTAGAAGCTTCCACCAGCAGTTCGTTTTCAAACATGTTGTGGCTGCATGGTTTCTCCAGATACACATGTTTCCCATTTTTCATTGCCATGATGGATCCCGGAGTATGCCAGTGATCCGGGGTGGCATTAATCAATACATCCACTTTCGGGTCATCGAGTACTTTGCGGATATCATTTTCCAATTTTGGTTTATAGTCAATATGTTTGGAAAAGTTCTGCAAGGCTCTTATCCGTTGTTTTTCCATCACATCGCACAGATACACCAATTCTACATTTGCTTTCTTTGCTGCTATGGGTTCGTAAAAAGCGCCTAACCTGCGGCCGAGCCCGGCTATGGCAACTTGAATACGGTCATTGGATCCGATGATTCGTTTGTAGCTTTTTGCCGGCATGCCCATTATTGAACCGCTTACGGCGATTCCTGCTGCTCCGGCACTCATTTTCTTGATAAATTCCCTTCTGTTTACGTTCATATTATTATGGATTTTGGTAATTATTTATTGTACTCTGTTCTCATTGAATTATGCGAAAAAACGGTTCTACGGTGTTTTTATAAATCGGACAGAAATAGGGTTCATGAACTGATTGCCCTGATAATTCTTTCCCCGGAGAGAACACTCAAACTCATCTTTCGTTAATGTGATGCTACCGGCATACACACTGTTTGTCCCTTTTCTTTCGGGGTGTGGGGGATAGTTAACCGTGAAATTTTTGCCGGCAACATGTATGCATACCTCCCCCGTATCGGCATCTTCAACCGTGTTATAATCCAGGAAGAGATCATATTTTGCAGGTTTATTGATTCTTACTTTCCATCGCATCCATTGATCGTCCTTTTTCCAGTTTGTCACGTAATTCCTGTTGACCTTTCCATCGCCAAACCGTAACCCACTGCCCATTAGTTCGGCATCAAAGGTGAACAGTGTATTGTCGCCGGTGTCGTCCAACAGCCGGATCGGATAGGACTTTTTTGTTTTTTTTACAGCAAACGCAACGATGGTGTTCATCGAATCCGGGGCGTTTGCAGGCAGATAGACTGCTACATCCTTGTCATTTACCCGCGAAAAAGAGACTCTCTTTTGTTGAGGATCCGAAACAATCCAGGCTTTGCCAATGTCAGAAGTCAGTCCCCCGACAGTGAGAATGCCGTTTTTTGGCCATTGATGTACGTGAGCATACAGGGTATCGCCCTTTTGGGTTGTTACGCCCCACGATTGCAGGGGTAAATCTGTTTTTTGAGCGCCATAGATTGCATCGCCGTTTATCTTTAACCATTTTCCAATTTCGAGACAGATTGTGGCATCTACTTCATCCCATCTTCCGTTACCCATCGGGCCCACGTTCAATAAAATATTTCCCCCTTTTGCTACCGCGGAAGAGAGCAAGCGCACGAAATGGCTTACCGGCTTGCGTTCTCTGTCCACGATGCTGTATCCGTAAGATTCGTTGGTTGTGGGAATAGATTCCCAAAAGCCCGGCGTGGGATAAAGGTGCGCCGCACGATCGCCTGTATTTGCATAGTCGCCTAAGTTTTTATCGGCAAAACGAGCCAACCGGCCATTTACGACAATTTTGTTTTCCGGATCTATTTCCCGGATAGCCTCCAATATGCGAATGTTTTGGTATAGCGGTAATTTGTGGGGTGTGTCAAACCACATCAGATCAGGATCGTATTTTTTAATCAACTCTTGTATTTGAGGAATTGATTTTTCTCTGACGTATTTATCGGCCATGGGAAGATAGTCCGGCCGTGTCAGCCACCAATCGCTTCCCCCTACCAAACGGTCGCCCCCGGGATGATCGGGGTACTCCCAATCATTTCCCGGCGCACACGGATGTTCCCAATCGAAGGCATGGGAATAATAAAATCCGAACTTGATGCCATATTTTCGGGCAGCCTCCCGAAGTGCGGTCATGGGATCTTTATTATACTTTGTCAGCGACATATCATAGGGGTAGACGTCCGAAAAGTACATGGCAAATCCATCGTGATGCTTGGCCGTAATGACCACGTATTTCATGCCGGCATCGCGAATCGTTTGCATCCATTCATCCGCATCAAAATCTACCGGATTAAAAGGAAGAACCAGCTCCTTGATATACTT
>NZ_DCEN01000058.1:6239-6506 GCF_002316955.1 Proteiniphilum sp. UBA1028 | reverse complement strand
CCTTCCCACATTCCTGCAGGAACGGAATAGACACCCCAATGGATAAAGCACCCGAATTTTGCATCGGCATACCACTCCATGCGTTGGCCGAGATTTTCCTGTGATTTTGTCCACCAGGTTGCGTAGGCCTCTGCCACGGCTTCTTTATCTTGTGGTAACTGTAGCTTCTCCAGGATGGCCATACCTTGTTCGTCCCCTTTGTTTTGCGATTGTACTGTCAATGAAAGGAGGAAAAACAGGCCGATAAATTGCCAACATGTTCTCATA
>NZ_DCEN01000058.1:5160-6003 GCF_002316955.1 Proteiniphilum sp. UBA1028 | reverse complement strand
GTTACTCGTTCAATACGTGAATTTCTTTTGTAATTACTTACTAAAAGTGTTTGGTTCGGTAGTTAATGTATATCTCTTTCCTTTTTCGGTGTTGAAATCGGTCAGATACGTTTCTTTCAGCGAAAGCTCCACATCCGATTCACTTTCGTTCGAAATGAGAGGCGGTAAACTTGGCTTAGGATAGAAACCGTTAGGGTTAGCATCGTGTGCACTTTGCAAAGATACACTTTTTGCCTGAAGTGCTGTATGTGTTCTCAGGCGACAATTTCCTCCCAAAGTTGAAAGAACTGCTATATTTTTCAATGCTCCGTTTTCCCAATCGAAATCCAATATAAAACCTCCTCTGGCACGAAGTCCTTTTACGGAACCCGAGCTCCAGTTGCCGGGAAGTGCCGGTAAAACAAAGATCTCATCGGAATGGCTTTGCAGTAACATTTCGGTGATGCCTGCCGTGCCTCCGAAGTTACCATCGATTTGAAATGGCGGATGTGCGTCGAACATGTTGGAATAGGTGCCACCGCCCTTCATGGACACTTCTGTTGCATCCACATGCCTCAATCCGTTTTTCAACATCTTGTATGCGTGATCACCATCTTCCAGACGGGCCCAGAAGTTTATTTTCCATGCCATAGCCCATCCTGTGCCCCCATCACCACGAAGCTCAAGGGTGCGTTTGCAGGCTTTTGCATAGTCTGGGTTGATCCTGGGCAAAACCTCTTTTCCCGGGTGGAGTCCCAGGAGATGAGAAACATGGCGATGCTCGGGGTCCACATCTTCAAAGTCTTTGTGCCACTCCTGAAGTTGTCCTTTGGATCCCATGTGTGGAGGGTACAAGCGGGCCAG
>NZ_DCEN01000058.1:4570-4857 GCF_002316955.1 Proteiniphilum sp. UBA1028 | reverse complement strand
GGAGAAGAAGAGGGATTGGTGACCAGGTAGCCGCTTTCGGGGTCCTCCTGCAGCCACTGCAGCATAAATTCGGCTGCCCCTTTCATGAGGGGATAAGCTTTTTCTCCGAGATATTGCTTATCGCCGCCAAATGCATAATGTTCCCACAAGTGCTGGCAAAACCACACACCGGCCATTGGCCAGCACGACCATCGGGGGGTACCACTTGGATCCTGATCATACCCGCCGGTTGGTGAGGTTTGCGCCCATGCATCAGAATTATGATGCGCGAGCCATCCCCTGTCTAT
>NZ_DCEN01000058.1:0-4321 GCF_002316955.1 Proteiniphilum sp. UBA1028 | reverse complement strand
CCGGTTGTCTCCACCGGCCAATAGTTCATTTCTGTATTGATATTGGTGGTATAATTGGATCCCCAGGGTGGTTGAACATGCCTGTTCCATATTCCTTGCAGGTTGGAGGGTAAGCTCCCCGCTCTTGAGGAAGCGATGGTCAGGTAACGTCCATACTGATAGTACAGCGCAATGAGGCTTTTGTCTGAATCATCGTTTTGAAATGCTGCAAGACGCTTGTTTACTGGGAGTTCTTCTTTCCCTTCGCCCAAATTCAGGATAACCCTGTCGAATAAATTTTTGTAATCTTCCCTGTGCCTGCTGATCAGCTTTTTGTATCCAAGAGCTTGTGCTTTGGTCAGGTACTCTTCCGCCTTTGTGCCTGCTGAAGTCAGATCGGTGGAAGATTGTTCAAATGAATCCTGATGATAGCTGGTTGCTGCGGCAACAATGATCGTAGCCGAGTTCGCATTTGACAACGACAAAACAGAATCATTCGTTTCGATGTTTCCACCCTGGGGAATGAGAAGCAGGTGGACTTCGAAATTCATTCCCGGGCCATCTTTCTCATTTGAGTATAGAATCTGATTGGGATCGTATTTCCTGTTTGCCACATAGTATGGAGCTTTCCCTTTCAGGATCAGCTTGTTGCCGTCGATGAGGGTTTCGTGGCGCAAATCACTGTTTATTCCCAGATCAAAAGAGACTGCCTCTTTTTTATCTGCTTCAAGTTGAATGACCATTACACGGTCGGGGAATGAGATAAAACTGCTTCTCCTGTATTCTACGTCATTTATTCTGTAAGAGACAGTGGCAGTGGCATCCGAGATGTTTAGATCGCGGTGGAAATCTTCTACGTCATTCCCCTCGCTGTGCATATTCAGCAACAAGTTTGCAAGAGGCAGGTACCTGGCTGTATACGGGCCTTGTGAGTTGTTTTTCCATAAGCTCTCGGCAAGCTTGTAATCGCCTTTGTCAATTGCTTCTCGAATTTTAGGCAAAGCAGCTGGTCCAAGAGGGTTGTTTCGTTCTTCCATGGGGCCGGACCACAGCGTTTCCTCATTCATCTGGTACACCTCATTGAGGGGATTGCCAAAAACCATTGCTCCCAGGCTGCCGTTTCCGAGCGGCAACGCTTCCTCCCATATCCGGGCAGGTGCGTCGTACCAAAGCTTTAAATCTGTTGAAGATTGTTTGTCGGAAGAACAGAACGAAAGTATTATTCCGAGAAGAAGCAACGCTGTATGATGTACTGTTTTCTTCATGTTTAAATTATTTTTGTTCATCTGCGATTTCAAAATATTTATCCGTGTTGGAGATTAGCTTGCTGACGGGTAATTTCTCGTTTAACTCCAGCTTTATTACCGATACATACTTGTTGGGAGCCTGCTGCGGGACTTGGATAGTGATCTGTCTGTTTTTCCTGTCCACCTTTAGAGTGCTGTTATTATTCAGCAAAGAGGCTTTTTTGACCTTGTAGTTTGCATCGAAAATGAGCTTGCCGTCCTTCGGCCACTCGGAGACGCACAAGTACAGAACGGTTTTATTTCCGACATCCTTTCGCGTACATTCGCCCCAGGCTGGGTAAATAAGGCTTCGTTGTGTTCCATAAATTGATTCGCCATATTCCGACATCCATTTCCCCATCTCATTTAACCGTGATTTTGCTTCACCGGGAACATCTCCCAGTGGGGTAGGGCCAATGTTCAGCAGATAGTTTCCACCACGGGCGGCGATCGATGTCAGATTTTTGATTAACTCGTAGGGTGATTTCCATTTTTCTTCCCAGGATTTAAATCCCCATGAACTACCGATATTCATGCAAGTTTCCCAGTCTACTCCCACAATATCCTCCGCCTTTGGAATCAAGCCTTCCGGTGTTTTGAAATCACCTGCGAAGTTGGGTCTTTTTAGCCGGTCGTTGGTAATTACCTGAGGGTATTTGGCCAGCTCCTCTTGTAATCTGGAAGCCTGTTCATCCGTGATCGACATGGGAGTATCCCACCAGATGACCGATACATCGCTGTATCGCTCCAACAGTTCCTTTACCTGTGGAAGCGCCACGCTGTGAAAATATTCGTCGAAGGTATTGTCCGTTTGCAGACAATCCCAGGCACCGCGGTTGGCAGCCGTAAACTCGTTGATTCGTACCGAGTCTGGGTTTGGCCAGCCTTCGTGCATCAGTTTGCGAGCCGTTGCACCACCGGAATTACACCAGTCCTGTGACTGTGAATAATAAAAGCCAAATTTCATGTCATACTTCCGGCATGCTTTCACAAATTCATCAATTACATCCCGTTTGAAAGGGGTGTAATCCACCATGTTAAAATTGCTGGCATTGCTTTGAAACATGGCAAATCCATCGTGATGCTTGGTCGTGAAGACCATGTATTTCATTCCGGTCTCTTTTGCCAGTTTCACCACTTCATCGGCATTCCAGTTTACCGGATTAAAGGTACTTGCCTTTGCCCGGTACTCCATTACCGGAATTTTACAGCGATTCATGATCCATTCCGCGCCACCGCGTTGCTGGTTAAATCCGTTATACACTCCGCCATACATCGAGTAGGGACCCCAATGGATAAACATGCCGAATTTGGCATCACGCCACCAACTCATCTTTTCGTTGTAATCCAGGGCAGAATTCGGTTTTTGAGAAAAACAGGCGATCGACATCATGACAATTGCCAGAGATAAAAAAAGTTTTTTGTTCATATTTGCTTATATTTTTTGATTAATTGATTTAATCCGGTTTCAGGGAACTGTTTACAGGCGTACGGATATTTTTTCACCATCTTTAATCCGTTTTTTTATTACGGGTTGTCCGTTATTTTTTGTGATGGTCACTTCCAGAAGGACATCATTCAGTCTGTTTACAAATATGGAATAATTGTTTTCATGTGCCCTGATGTTTTCCAGATTCATGTAATTCCAATCTTGCGGCAGACGCGGGGTCATGTCAAACTTTCTTAGCCCCGTAGGCCGTATGCCAAACAAGCCTTCCGTATAAATGCGGCAATAAAGACCGCTCTCGGCCGACAGATGACGCTGTTCCCCTTCAGGCCATGCTTCTATGGCATAAGGCACATGATCTCCCAACAGTCTTTTGCGGGAATATTTTTTCAGGAAATTGATTCCCTGGGTCACTTCTCCTGCTGCAATGCTGCCTCTGAGTGCATACAAGGTAGATCTGTCCCAGAAAGTTTCGGTACCTGCCTGTGTCAGCAATCCGTTATCCGTCCACAGCCTGGGTGAAAATAAAGCCTCGACAGTTCCTTTTGCACGTGTATGAATTCCCACTGTCAGGGGCATGCATATCCAGGAACGAAGGATTTCGTTGCCCTCATAGTAGCGATAGCTGTGAAATCCTTCTATTTCATAGCCGAAATGTGCTTCAATGGCTCTTTCGAGTGCTTTGGCCTGTTGATTGTAAGCCTTGAGCCTGGAAGCAGATATACCCAACTCTTTTCCCAGTAAAACCGCTGAATGTAAAGCATCATAGTACAACGATGAGGTGGTTAGATTTGCATCACCCGCCGGAAAGCGGTTTTCCAGCTCGTCGGAATCGGACGCAACCACTCCGGAAGGTGTTAGTTTCCGGTGGCAAAACTCGAGACACCACTCGATCAATGGCCATAACTCCATCGCTTCGGCTTTGTTCCCGCGGGCAAGCGCGTATCGTGCCGCGCCGTAAGCAATCATGGCTCCATCACCCCGGTCTTTGGCTCCATGCCAGGTACCCACTCCTTCCGAAATAATGGAACTGGGTATCGGTTTATAATCCGGATTCATGAAACGCGCAAAATGGCGGAATGAGTTTAATGCCGACTCGTTTGCGATTTCATAACCCAGGTACGGGAAAAAAGGATTTATGTATTCGGCCTGATCATTGGCCCAGATGGCGGCGTAATATGATTCTCCGCCCGGGCCGTGCATAAGACCTCCCTTTGGTTCTGTATATACTTTCCGCACCCCTGATTTTTGCAAATGCAAACATGCTGTTTAAAACAGGATCCGGTGTGCTTAACACCAGATTGTTGCTCCATTGTTTGAGCAGTTTTTTCCGAGCCTCTTTTTCTGCTCCGATGTTTGCGGAGAGATAAGGCGATTCATTGATTTTTCTACCGGAAAAGAGCGCGTAAAACTCCAGCTTCTCACCTGGTTTCAGAACGAATGTTCCCTTTTTTGATAGCAGTGCTTCGACACTGTACGCTCCATACACGCCTGCTGAATCTGGCGTGGAATAGACAATTTTCCACTCCGGAATACGTATTGTGACAGGCTTCTCTTTCGTGTTTTCTAAAGCGTACTCTTCACAATAAAAGGGTGATAAAACAGAAGG
>NZ_DCEN01000081.1:5187-9150 GCF_002316955.1 Proteiniphilum sp. UBA1028 | reverse complement strand
CGTAAAGTGGTAGTACCCGCGGCGCCGGAACTGTTTAGAAAACAATTGAATGAGGCCTGATCGACTAAAATATAAATTCAAAAAAATTGATTTGAAATCCTCGCCGAAAGTTTACTGAAAAGAAAATAGGTGTTTTACTTCGGAGTCATTCTGTTTTATGACACGATACATGTGCTCACGGTAGTATTCCATTACTAAAATTAATATCTTTGTATTATAAAACAACAACATAAAGTAACTGAACATGAAAAGAACAATTCCTCTGATCCTTGTGCTCCTGATCGTATGCGGAGCAATAGATGCACAGAAAAAATTCAACATCTCCTCACCCGACGGAAGACTGACCGCTGAGGTAACCGTGGGTGAACAGCTTACCTGGAGCCTGTCGCACGAAGGCGAGCAGTTGATTCAACCCTCGCCGGTATCCCTTACCCTCGCCGACGGCGAGCAACTCGGTCCCGATGCCCGCGTACGGCACGCCAAACAGGAGAGCGCCGACGAAACCATCTCCTCACCCTTCTGGATATCTTCAGAAGTCCGCAACACATACAATGAGCTGGCGATTAGCTTCCGCGGCGACTGGGGAATCACTTTCCGACTGTATGACGACGGACTGGCCTATCGGTTCCGCACTTCCCGCAAGGGAACGCTCACCATCGCCGCGGAGGAGGCAAATTTCCGTTTCACGGGCGACCGGACTGCCTGGGTACCCTATGTGAAGGGGGGACTGGGTGGTGACCAGCTGCAGAGCTCGTTTGAAAACACTTACGTCCATACGCCCCTCTCACAAATCGACCGCGAGCGGCTGATTTTTTTGCCGCTGCTGGCAGATGCCTCGGAAGGAAAGCGACTCCTGATCACTGAAGCCGACCTGGAATCTTATCCCGGCATGTACCTCACACCCGATAAACAAACACCCAACACCCTCAGGGGACTTTTCGCGCGGGTGCCCGCCGCCGTGGAGCAGGGAGGGCACAACATGCTGCAGATGCGTGTCACCGAAAGAGAAGAGTACATCGCGAAAACAGAAGGAAGCCGCAGTTTCCCCTGGCGCGTCTGTCTGGTAACCGATAACGATGCATCGCTGGCAGCCAGCGATATGGTCTATCGCCTGGCATCGCCCTCACGGCTGGCCGATACCTCCTGGATCAAGCCCGGAAAGGTAGCCTGGGAGTGGTGGAACGACTGGAATATCCACGATGTCGACTTCAAGTCCGGCATCAATAACGATACCTACAAGTACTACATCGACTTCGCCTCGGAACATGGCATCGAGTATGTGATCCTCGACGAGGGATGGGCCGTCAACCTGAAAGCCGATCTGATGCAGGTGATACCGGAGATTAATATACCGGAGCTGGTCGCCTACGGCCGTGATCGTGGAGTTGGAATCATCCTCTGGGCCGGCTACCACGCCTTCGACCGCGACATGGAAGAGGTGTGTCGCCACTACGCCGCGATGGGTGTGAAAGGGTTCAAGGTAGATTTTATGGACCGTGACGACCAGGAACTGGTCGAATTCATCTATCGCGCAGCAGAGACAGCAGCTCGTCATAAACTATTGCTCGATTTCCATGGTATATACAAGCCAACCGGACTGAGCCGCACCTGGCCCAATGTCCTTAACTTTGAAGGGGTGCACGGCCTGGAGCAGCTGAAGTGGTCACCCGAGAGCATCGACATGGTCAACTACGATGTTACCGTCCCATTTATCCGCATGGTTGCGGGGCCGATGGACTACACTCAGGGAGCTATGCGAAACGCTGCGCGTGGTAGCTACCGGCCGGTCAACTCCGAACCGATGAGCCAGGGTACACGTTGCCGTCAGCTTGCTCTCTACGTAGTGTTCAACTCACCCATAAATATGCTGTGTGACAGTCCTACCGAGTATATGCTTGAGCCCGAGTCGCTTGAATTTATAGCATCCATCCCCACCGTGTGGGATGAGACCGTGCCCCTCACCGGCAGGGTGGGTGAGCATGTGACGCTGGCCCGCCGCAGTGGCAGCGACTGGTACATTGGCGGCATCACAGGCTGGGAGAGCCGCGACATGACAATCGACTTCTCTTTCCTGCCGGCGGGACAGTATGAGATGACTCTCTTCCGGGACGGAGCCAATGCTCATCGCAAGGGTGCCGACTACCGCAAGGAGCTACGGAAAATTGAATCCGGAGAGTCAATCAGTCTGCATCTTGCACCGGGAGGCGGCTTTGCAGCAAAACTGCGGAAAATTTAAACGATTTTGTTTGAAAAGATTGTTTTTCCATAAGACAGATATTGTATATTTGTCAACGAAGTATTCAAAACTCATATTAAAACATTTTTCAGGCAACTCATAAATTTCTAAAACACTCAAATTACAATGAAAAAATTATTGATCCTCTTCTCCATTTATCTTGCCGCCGGCATGCTATTTGCTCAAGAGCAGACCGACCGCTATGCGGAAATTACCAATCCGAAACTTCTACACATCAACCGGGAGGAGCCGCGGTCAACCTTCTCTTCATTCACAGATCTAAAGGAAGCCCTTGCTGCCGGTTACATATCCAAAGGGAGCGATGTGTTGTTACTTAACGGGAACTGGAAATTCCATTATACCGACCGGTTCAATGAACGTCCCAAACAGGGCTTTCAGAATTCTGGCTTTGACGACAGCCAATGGAGCAACATACAGGTACCTGGAAACTGGGAAGTACAAGGCTTTGGTGTTCCAATCTATGTGAATGCCACCTACGAATTCACATCTCCGGGACATGCACCCTACTGGGATAAACCGAATCCTCCGCTTGTTCCGGAAGAATTCAATCCAACTGGTACCTATCGGAAATTGTTCACTATTCCGGACAACTGGCAGGAAAAGGAGATAATCCTCTGTGCCGATGCAACCAAAGGTGCAGCCTACTACTATCTCAACGGGGAGTTCGTCGGCATGAACAAGGAGGGCAAGCTACCGGCACGATTCAACGTGACAGAACATGCAAAAGCGGGAGAAAACGTGATTGCGGTTCAAATTCACCGCTGGAGCAGCGGTTCCTACCTTGAGTGTCAGGACTTCTGGCGGCTCTCAGGTTTTGACCGTGATGTCTACCTTTATGCCCGTCCCAAACTACACCTGGCAGATGTCTTCGTTCGTTCGGGCCTCGATGTTAGCTACACCAACGGGCAGTTTGCGCTCGACATCACCGTAGCTTCTCCGGAAGGGAACACCCGCCCATTCACTGTCAACTACACACTGTTGGACGAGTCCGGTAAAAAAGTGTCTGTCGGATCCCTCTCCGATAAGAGTTCCGGAAAAGCATCCGTTAGCTTTGAAGAGATGATCCTCGGTGTGAAAAAGTGGAGCGCCGAAACTCCTTACCTTTATACGCTAACCGTTGAGCTGATGGACGAAAAGGGAAGCACCCTTGAAGCGACAGCACTGAAAGTAGGTTTCCGTACAGCGGAAATTAAAAACCGCCAGTTCCTTGTGAACGGGCAGCCGGTATTGTTGAAAGGGGTGAACCTGCATGAACATAATGAACATACCGGCCATTACGTCACCGAAGAACTGATGAGAAAAGATTTTGAACTGTTCCGCAAATACAACGTCAATGCCGTGCGTACAAGCCACTACCCGCAACCGGAGCTCTTCTACAGGCTGGCCGACGAATACGGGATCTACGTGATCGACGAGGCCAATATTGAGAGCCACGGGATGGGATATAACCTCCGGAAGGGAGGTACGCTGGCAAATAACCCGCTTTTTCTGGAAGATCACCTGAGCCGCACCATAGGCATGGTGGAACGCGACAAGAACCACCCAAGCGTTATTACATGGTCTCTGGGCAACGAAGCGGGTAACGGATACAATTTCTATGAGACCTATCGCTGGATCAAAAGCCGGGACACCTCCCGTCCTGTACAGTACGAACGGGCTGTGATGGAGTGGAACAGCGATATTTTCGCGCCAATGTACTTCAACCC
>NZ_DCEN01000081.1:0-4921 GCF_002316955.1 Proteiniphilum sp. UBA1028 | reverse complement strand
AATACTGGGACATAATCCGGAAGTACCCGCTGCTACAGGGGGGCTTTATTTGGGACTGGGTGGACCAGGGATTGGTGAAGAGCGATGAGAAGGGAAACCGTTTCTGGGCCTACGGTGGCGACTACGGACCGACAGGTACTCCAACTTCCGGCGACTTTTGTATCAATGGTGTGGTATTCCCAGACCGGAGCGTGAAACCGCATACCGAAGAGATGCGCAAGGTATATCAAAATGTTTGGTTTCGGAATTTCAACCCGGAGGATGGGTCGGCAGAGCTCTACAACGAGCATTTCTTCAAGGACATCAGCAGGTACAACGTTACGTATAGCATCAAGGCTGAAGGGCGGGAGCTGTCAAAAGGACCGCTAAATGTGAATGCAGATCCCCAGGAGGCCATAAAAGTGAATATACCCGGATGGTCCCGCTACGCAAACAGAAATGATCAACTGACCATTACCTTCACAGTAACACAGAAGGAGGAGGAACGGCTTATCCCCGCCGGCTGGGTGGTGGCACGTGACCAGTTTACCGTCAATCACCTTTCTGATTTAGTTACTGGTAAAGAGAAAGCTGCTAAAGTAGAAGAGGACGAAACATCGGTTATCGTGAGCGGAGGTCGTTTCAAGGCTGTATTCAACAGGGAAAGCGGTCTGCTAACCTCCTACAGGGTGGATGGAACAGAATATATAGAAAACGGTGCGGGACCCCGTCCGTTCTTCTGGCGGGCACCTATCGATAACGATTACGGAGCTAGGCTGCCTCAGCGGCTTTCGGCGTGGAGAGAGGCTAGCTACCTGGAACTAAAGGCAGAAAACCTTAGGATAGCGACAGGTGATGAAACCACTCTCACCTATAGTTATAATTACCCCGAAGCTGGAGCCAGTAACGAAGTTACTTATACTATCTACAATAACGGAGCAATGCATATATCCAACACATTCAATGCTACTGCATCTAAGGCAGAGCTGATACCACGCATTGGCATGAGAATGCAGCTTAGCGGAGAGCTGGTGCAAGCGGATTATTACGGAAGGGGCCCCTGGGAAAACTATGCCGATAGAAAAAGTTCTGCTTTTGTGGACCTATACTCATCTCCGATAAGTGAGATGGTCACACGTTATGTGCTTCCACAGGAAAACGGACATCATACCGATACCCGCTGGCTGGCACTTACCCAAAAGTCGGGCGCCGGACTTCTCTTTGTTGCGGATAGCCTTTTCGAGTTCAACGTGTCTAACTATCTTCTTGAGACCATAACTAACGGAGAATCGCTCAACAACGATGCCCCGGTAGGAACCGTCGATCGAAACAAGCATATAAGCGACTACCGCCCATCGGATGTGGTGGACCTCTTTATCGATCACCGCATGCAGGGTGTGGGAGGGAACAACAGCTGGGGTAAGCTTCCGCTGGAAGAATACCTGATTCGTCCCGGAGAGGGCAAGGTTACCTACGGGTTTACCCTTATCCCCATCAGGAACAGGAAAGAGGTTGAACGCCATTTCCGGTAGTGGACTTCCTCCCGGCAGCTTTTTTCCAACCTGTTGGTGGTCATAATTCAGAGTCCGCTGAGTTTATCATGCCACCCATGCGTTCAGGTAGTGGTAGTTTACTTAATTAGTTTAATATAATAGGGGGCTGTTGACTTTTTGTTGGCAACCCCTTTACTATTTTCCTGTTTTGCATGTACCTGCTTCACGCTATGAATGATAAAATTATTAGCTGTTAAAAACCATGCCGGTTATACACTTTCAGCGACATTATCATATGCGAAAGATGAATTAATGTTATTAGACTAAACTAAAATAAAAATGAGATCAAATGAAAACAAAATCAATTAATTTTCAATTTGGTGTTTATAATATATCTATTATAACTCTGTTACTTACGATGTTTTCATGTCTGCCATGGAGAAGCAAGAAGAGTGTTGATTACGTTTCCCCGCAAACCGTTTTTAAAATCAATTCTTCTGAAAATAATCCTCGCAACAGTGAAGGTGATTTTATAAATCTTAAAGATGGAAGAATTCTATTTGTGTACAGCCATTATTATGGAACTTCTTCCAGCGATCACGCCACTGCTTATCTTGCAGGACGATATTCCGATGATGGGGGGCAAACATGGAGCGATAATGATGAGATAATTGTAGAAAATGAGGGGGGCATGAATGTGATGTCAGTCTCCCTGCTTCGTTTGCATAATGGAGATATAGCCTTGTTTTATTTAAGAAAAAATTCAACTGAAGATTGTATTCCGATGATGCGTATTTCTAAAGACGAAGCAAAATCGTGGAGCGAAGCAATCCGTTGTATTACTGATAAACAAGGCTATTTTGTGCTAAATAATGATAGAGTTATTCAACTTAAAGATGATAGGTTATTAATGTCAGTGGCCTTACATCAATTAAGAGGCGGCAAATGGTCAAATAAAGCCGATTTATTCTGTTATTACTCAGATGATAATGGCTTGACATGGTATTCAAGTTCACAAGTGCCGGATAATACTGATATTATTACTCAGGAGCCAGGGCTGGTTGAGATGAGGGATGGCCGTGTAATGATGTATATTCGCTCAAGCGGAGGATACCAGCAAATGTCATTTTCTTCCGATAGGGGAGAGACATGGAGCCATATTGAGGCTAGTAATATCCCGTCTCCATTATCACCTGCCTCAATTGAAAAAATACCAGGTTCAAATGATTGGCTTCTTGTGTGGAATAATAACGACGGGACGGATCCTGTTATTAAAAATAAAAGGACACCTTTAACTGTAGCGATTTCAAAAAATGAAGGGAAAACATGGGAAAATATCAAAAACATTCAGGACGATCCGGATGGATTTTATTGCTATATTGCAATTCATTTTGTAGACAAAAATAATATTTTACTTGGTTACTCTGATGGGAATCAATCTAAAAAAACACTTTTGTCTGTTATTGATATTACTCTTCTAAATAAGCAATGGCTTTATAAATGAAAATATTTTTCACGATAAGATAAAAATGAGTACTTTTATAGGCGATTAACTCTTTCTTATAGATGAAAGTTATAATTTAATATTTCTTATCAAAAACAACAATGTCGAGAGTTTCAAGAAGGAACACTAAGCCAAAAAAGAAATTTCACAATCGTAAAGGATTTTTCCTTATAACAGGAATTATAATTGGAATTGTATTTGTAGGAGCTTTGTATCAGACCTCGGTCTATTTTTCGACCAATGAATCGTGTATGATGTGTCATGTGCATCCTCATGTAGAAGATAGCTGGAAGCTGTCTACACATGTGAACAACGGTAGTGGAGTAATGGTAAACTGTGTGGATTGCCACCTTCCTCCTACAGACAACACATGGGAGCACTATAGCGCAAAAGCAGCACTTGGAATGCGCGACCTGTGGGGCTATCTAACCAAAGATACTGCCGATTTCGACTGGGATAAAAAATCAGAATTGGAATACGCTGTCAAATATATACCAAACAAATCATGTGTTAAGTGTCATCAAAATCTTTTTCCGGAGGGAATTACCGATGATGGTATCACAGCACATCTATATTATGAGGAGAATGCGGAAAAACTTGACCTCCAATGTATAAGCTGCCATCTCGATGCAGGGCATTATAATCCTAACTACGCACATGGACAGATGACAGGAATTCCTGGTGTAACAGGTTCAATGGCAGCTGACAGCAGCCTGTTTTATAAGGAATCGACTCAGGTAACTGCCTTTGCCAATTATACTGAGCAGATTCCCGGAACAGTTGTTTCATTCAACATGATTGCTGTTGACGGTGGAACATTTTTAATGGGGAGCCCGGAAAAAGAGCATTTCCGCAACCCGGATGAATCGCCACAGCATGAGGTTTCCGTGAGCCCTTTCTTTATGGCTGAAGTGGAAACTACATGGGATCAATTTTGGGCATTTTACGCTGAGACAATAAGTGAAGGGCGCACTCCCCCTGAAGTTGTTTATGAAAACAACTTGAATGCAGAAGAGGTTGATGCCATCTCCGGGCCAACACCTCCTTTTGGCTATCCGGACCAAGGTTGGGGGCAGGGCGACCGTCCCGCTATCACGATGACACATTACGCAGCTGAAACATTCTGTCAATGGTTATCAAAAAAAACAGGTAAGAATTACCGCCTGCCAACTGAAGCGGAATGGGAGTATGCTGCCAGGGGGGGTAAAAAAACAGCCTATTTCTTCCAAGGAAGTCCGAAGGATTTTTCCGACCGGGGCTTTATGAGGAATATTTTCAAACCTAAAACCGACAGCATCAGTGCTTATGTGGTGTATAATAAAAATAGCGATGGTAGAACACAACTGCCATTGGCTGTATTGCCGAATCAATATGGATTGAAGAATATGTTGGGTAATGTGATGGAATATACATCCGACAAATACGATCCGGAAGCTTATGGCAAACGTTCGGGAGTTACCGTAAATCCACGAGTGACTGAAGGTGAAGAGTGGGTGGTAAGAGGCGGATCATACAATTCCGATGCAGCTGATGTGCGCTGTGCAAGCCGTAGTCACACACAACATGACGCCTGGCTGAAGACAGACCCGCAGCAACCAAAGAGTATCTGGTGGTATTCTGATATTAAAGGAATCGGGTTCAGGGTAGTATGTGAACCAGATTCATCAATGAACCTGAACTAATTGACCGCTCAGTCAAGTTCGCTTAATTGATTCAAATATATGAGTCCGTTCGTAAAACCCGAAATGTTAAAATCGTTATTTACAATGCATTGAATGCCAATATCTGTTTTGGCCCGATTGTAATGTTAGGGATTTTCATGTGGACTCAAATATCAAATATATAGTTTCGGAACAGATTGTAATTGCCGGAATAATGTTTTGGAAAAGAGAGATAAAGATACTGTACAATCTAAATAAATCAATTAAAAATGAAAAAAGAGGAT
>NZ_DCEN01000053.1:48205-48573 GCF_002316955.1 Proteiniphilum sp. UBA1028 | reverse complement strand
TGGTATCAATTTATGGGCGAAACCGGGCAAACAGTTGGCAACAGGGTAAATGCGAAACTTAGTCTCGCTTATCGCTGTGATTTTTCTGAACGTTTCGAGGACTCGTATCCCCATTACGGGGTTGAAATTGAAGAAGAGGAAGATGGTAGCGGCTACCATCTCCGTATATTTACGCAAAATGAGCCGGGGAGCCCCCAAATCGACCGGGTTATATGCCGTGGACAATTCGCAGTATCCGTAAAACCAGGATAACAAGGCGCAACCTTCTATTATGAAAAAATGAAAACTTTATTAATGATTTGTTGTGTTGCATTTGTGACGGATGTAATCGGACAGACAGTTGTAGTAAATCCGGACGGGACTCACTC